>JAMOAF010000732.1 GCA_023621895.1 Planctomycetota bacterium | reverse complement strand
GCTGCTGGAAACCTCGATCCGCATGCGGTGCCCCTTCAAGAAAACGTTGCCGGTTGCCCGCCAGAATTCGATCAGGTACTCGTAGACCTTGTCCGGCTCGATCAGGCTCAGCCGCGTTGAGGTAAACGCGCCGCCGCGCTCCGGATCGCGGCAGCGCGCCCGGAGCACGCCCTCGCAGAGCAGCGCCTCGTAGCCGTCCGGCCAGATGTCGATCAGCCGGACCATCCAGTCGGTATCGCGGGCGGAGGTGGCCGCGTAGAGCTTCGCGGTGATCGGGCGTAGAGCTTCGCGGTGATCGGGCCGGTCACCTCGATCTCCTCCTCCAGCGGCGGCGTGCTGTAGACCAGCACGTCCTCGCGGACGGAACACTCCCGCGAGTCGACGGGCCCTTCAATATGAGGCCCCTTGAACATCGAGGGCGTCGGGTGCAGCGGGTCGTACGTGTAGCGGTCCGGCGGCTCGTTGCCCGGCGGCGCCGTGCTCAGCGTGCCGTCGCCGGCCGACGAATTGGCTTTGCCGCCGCTGTGTAAGTAGAACCTCGTCCATTTTGTCTCCGGCAGGGGCCAGTCGCTCGCCGCCCGCCACTGGTTGCGCCCCATGATGAACAGGTGGACGGGCGGGTCGTCGAGCACGCCGTTTTCGACGCCCTTGAGGTGATAATCGAACCACCGGCAAATGTACCCGTCCCAGTCGATCGCGGCCGCCTCGCCGTAGTCGAACCGCAACAGGCTGCGGCCGCGGCCCGTGTGCGACCAGGGACCGACGACCATCCGCGGACGCCGGGCCTCGGCAGTCGCGCCGTACTGTTTCATGCCGAGATAGTTCATCGGAGTGCCGCTGAAGTCGGCGTCGAACCAGCCGGAAACGGCTAGCGAGGGCGCCTTGATCTTCGCGTAGCTCTCCTTGGTCTGGTACGCGATGCCCTTCCAATACTCCGACGTCGATAGGTTGTCCCGGATCCACGTCTCGAACCAGGGGCTGCCCTTGTTCACCTTGCGGTAGTTGAGCAGATCGATGTACGGCGTGTGCATCATGTCTTCATACCGCGTGGCGGGGAAACCGCCATAGCCGCCCGAGCCAACCACGATGTTCCCGCTGCCCTGATTGGTGCACGCCCAGTCCAGCATCAAGCCGACCAGGATGCCCTCCTGATAAGGCAGATTCCGGAACTGGTCGGGCGGGGCCACTTCCGGCACGATCGCAACCAGCGACGGCGGCGCCTGGGAGGCCGTCCACCACTGGGTCCAGCCCATGTACGAAAGCCCCCAGGTTCCCACCTTCCCGGTCGACCACGGTTGGCTGCCCAGCCACTCGACCAGGTCGTAGCCGTCGGTCTTGTGCTGCCGGTTGAATGGGTCCCACGTCCCCTCGGACTTGAACCGGCCGCGGACGTCGGCGTTGACCGCGGCGTATCCCCGCGCGGCCAGCCAGCGGGCCCGGCCGGCCCCGCCGTCCTTGTTGTAGGGCGTCGAATTCAGCACGACGGGAAACCGGCCGTCGCCCTCGGGCCGGAAAATGTCGACCGCCAGCCGGACGCCGTCGCGCATCGAGACCATCTGATCGCGGAACTCCGCCACCTTGTGGTCCGCGGCTGAATACTTGCCCGCCTCCGGCGGCTGAGCCTTCAGACACCGCTGGAGATTCCCACCACCAGCGAACCCCAGAATCAACGCCAACAGGGCAACTGAAAATCGAGGCTTCATCGATGCCTCCTGAAGGTGACGACTTCGATTCGGGTAACCGGTCACGCGTGTTCTCACTCTCGCCATCCCCGCCGGAACCCCAAGGCGACGGGCCGATGACCACCATTTAGATCAGCGGGAGTTGGCTTATCAAGCCCCCCCGGAGAATTCACCGGACTTCCACTGTTTGCCGGGCAGCTACTGCCGCCTCAAGTCACAGTTCTTACCTGCAGACTCCCAGAATCCCGCCGCCTCACCCGGCGGATCGTTCACCCCAAAATCCCGCCGGCTCGCCCGGCGGATCATTCCATGCAAAATCCCGCCGGCTTGCCCGGCGGATCATTCGGCTTCCCACTACCTCACCGGCTCAACCTCTCCCAAAACCGCCGGCTCGCCCGGCGGATCGTTCGGCTTCCCACTACATCACCGGCTCGCCCTCTCCCAAAATCCCGCCG
>JAMOAF010000046.1 GCA_023621895.1 Planctomycetota bacterium | reverse complement strand
CCGCGAAGGCGAAAACCCGGCTCGTCAAGAGCTACAAAGAATTCGTGAAACAGCCGTGATGCCGCGGGTTTCATGGATGGAACCGCGGGCCCGGCGGACGCAACGTTCCCCTCGAACTGAAATGTTCGTGACAGTCTTGACGTGACGCGCACGGGCTCCGACGCTTCTATCGGGGCCTCTGCTAGAAAGGCCGATGGCGGGCGGCGCCGGGGTGCGCTTCCGCCTTGGTCAGGAGGGTCCGAAGATGGCCACGATCCTGCTGTTAGGCACGTTCACCCTTTGCACGGTTCAGAGCCAGGCCCAAGGCCCGCCCGCCGGCGACACGGCATCGGCCGCGCCGGCGGCGAAGACGGCGGAGTGGAACGTGCTCGATTTCGGCGCGGTCCCTGATGGAACGACCGACAACACGGAGGCGTTCCAGAACGCGTTGCGCGCGGCGGCCGCGGCGAAAGGCGGGGTGGTCTTCGCGCCGACGGGGCGGTACAGCTTTGCGGGTTCGCTCGAGGTCCCCAAGGATGTGACGCTGCGGGGCGTTTTCGCGTGGGCCCCTTCCCACTCCGGCATCCGCGACAAGAACGACGAATTGCCTGAATTCGGCACGGTGCTGTTGCCGCGGGCCGGGGCGGGGTCCGAGGAGGGGCCTCCGTTCATCTCGCTGAACACGAACTCGGTGTTGCAGGGGGTGTGCGTCTACTACCCGGACCAGATCCTGGACCCGCCGCCCAAGCCGTATCCGTACACCATCGTGATGCGGGGCAGCAACCCGGGGGTGCTCGACGTGGAACTGCTGAACCCGTACAACGGGATCAAGATCGAAAAGGGCGGGCGGCAATACGTGCGCAACGTCTACGGGCAGCCGCTGCACATCGGGCTGTTCGTGGACGAGTCGTACGACTGCTGCCGCCTTGAGAACGTGCACTGGAACCCCTGGTGGACCTACGCGTCGCCCATGTCCCGGTGGCAACTGGACAACGGGACCGGCTTCATCTTCGGCCGCAGCGACGGCCAGTATGCCCTGAACACGTTCTGCTTCAACTACGATGTCGGCTACAAGTTCACCCGGACCGCGACGGGCGTGACCTACGGCAATTTCAGCGGATTCAACGCGGAACTGTGCCACGCGTGCGTGCTCGTCGAGGACTGCTGCACCTGGGGGATCCTGATCAGCAACGCGGGCTACGCGCTGCTGGACCCGCCGCGCTCCATGATGGTCCGGGTCGGGCCGCGCAACCGGGGCACGGTCCGGTTCAACAACTGCGCGTTCTGGGGGCCGACGGACCGGTGCGCCGTGGTCGAGGGCGACGACATCGGGATGGTGAGTTTCGCCAATTGCACGTTCGCGGAATGGCCCGAGGACCGCAGCATGAAACCGGAGCAGCGTGAGAAACGCGACCCGGCCGTAGCGGCGCTGGGCGGCTCGGTGATGGTGCGGGGATGCGAGTTCCGCGACCACAAACCGCAGGTCTATCTTGGGCCGGAGCTCCAAGGCGCCATCATCACCGACAACATCATGCACTGGCCCATCAACATCCAGTCCGACATGAAGGCTCCGGCCATCATCAAAGACAACCTGGGCCTGCCGCCTTCCAAAGACCAACTCAGGGAACGAGCCGGCGGGACGCTCGATTAGGTCGGCGCGGCGGGACGCTCGATTAGGTCGGCGGGACGCTCGATTAGGTCGGCGGGACTCTCGATTAGGTCGGCGGGACGCTCGATTGGGTCGGCGGGACGCCGGACACGCACAGACGATAAAGCCCGGTTCCTTGTCTCCAGGGAACCGGGCTTCCGTATTGTGACGTTGAGCGCCTCGCCGCGAGCATCAGCGCATGCGGGGCGGCTGCGGCCCAGCGGCCTTCTTGTCTTCTTTTTCGGGCAGGTCGGTCACCATGCAGGTGGTGGTAAGCATCATGCTGGCCACGCTGGCGGCGTTCTGCAGCGCGGACCGAATGACCTTGGCGGGATCGATGATTCCGCCCTTGATCATGTCTTCGAGCTGTCCGGTTTGCGCATTGAACCCCCAGCCATGCTTGGCCTCGACGACCTGGTCCAGGATGACGGGCCCTTCCTCGCCGGCGTTGTCGGCAATCTGGGCGAGGGGCATGCCGCAGGCGCGGTGGACGATGCTGGCGCCCACGGCTTCGTCGCCTTCCAGCTTGAGTTCGAGCGCTTTGCCGCGGGCTTCGAGCAGCGCAACGCCGCCGCCGGGCACGAAGCCTTCCTCGATTGCGGCGCGGGTCGCGTGAAGGGCGTCTTCCGTGCGCCCCTTCTTCTCCTTGAGCTCGATCTCGGTAGCGGCCCCGACGCGAATGATGGCGACCCCGCCGGCCAGTTTGGCCAGGCGCTCCTGGAGCTTCTCGCGGTCGTAGTCGGACGTGGTGACCTCGATGGCGCGCCGGATCTGCTCGCAGCGTGCCAGGATGTCTTTCTTCTTGCCATTCCCCTCGATGATCGTGGTGTTGTCTTTGGTGATCTCGACGCGCTTGGCGCGCCCAAGCTGGTCGAGGGTCACATTCTCGAGTTTGATGCCGAGGTCCTCGGAAATGTAGGTGCCGCCGGTAAGGACGCCGATGTCGCGCAGGATCTCTTTCCGGCGGTCGCCAAACGCCGGGGCTTTGACGGCCGCGACCTTGAGTATGCCGCGCATCCGGTTGACCACGAGCGTGGCCAGCGCCTCCCCTTCCACGTCCTCGGCGATAATGAGCAGCGGGCGGCCCATCTGGGCGATCGTCTGCAACAGGGGCAGGATCTCGCGGAGCGAGCTGACCTTCTTTTCATTGCAGAGGATGTAGCAGTCGTCGAGGGTGGTCCTCATGGTCTCTGCATCCGTCGCGAAGTAGGGCGACAGGTAGCCGCGGTCGAACTGCATGCCGTCGACAACCTCGACTTCCGTATGGAGCGCCTTGCCTTCCTCAATGGTGATGACGCCGTCTTTACCGACCTTGTCGATGGCGTCGGCGATCATGCGGCCAATCTCCTGGTCGCCGTTGGCGGAGATGGTCGCAACCTGAAGGATCTCCTCGGAATCCTTGATCTTCTTGGCGGAAGCGCCGATCGCTTCCACAATCTTGGCGACGGCCTTGTCTATGCCGCGTTTGAGTTGCATCGGATTGGCTCCGGCCGTCACGTGGCGGAACCCTTCGCGTACGATGAACTGGGCCAGCACGGTCGCCGTGGTGGTCCCGTCGCCGGCCACGTCATGGGTCTTGCTCGCGGCCTCGCGCAGCATGCGGGCCCCCATGTTCTCGTAAGGCTCTTTCAGTTCGACTTCCTTGGCCACCGTGACGCCGTCTTTGGTCACATTCGGCGCGCCCCAGGACTTCTCGATGAGGACGTTGCGTCCTCTGGGCCCGAGGGTAGCCTTGACGGCGTCGGCCAAAACGTCCGCGCCCCGGATGAGGGCGGCGTACGCGTCCAGACCAAAGATCAGTTGCTTAGGCATTCGCGGATCTCCTTCTTCCTTTTTCCTTTGGCTTTGGTCATGCAGTTTGCGCCGGGCTTGTTA
>JAMOAF010000798.1 GCA_023621895.1 Planctomycetota bacterium | reverse complement strand
GCAACGCCGGCCGTTGGTGATCACGATGCCCGCACCGCAACTGTTTTCGATCGTCAGGTCGCGGACGGTCAGCCAGGCCGAGCCGTCGGCGCGGACGAGCGGCTGCCGGCAGAGCGTCACTTGGACCGGTGTCTTCTCCACGTCTCCGGGCGGCCAGAAGTAGAGCCGGTTGTTCCGCCGATCGAGATAATACTCGCCCGGCTGATCGAGCTCCTCGAACACGTGCAGTGCATAGAAGGAATGCTTCGAGTCCTTTCGCCACGGCGAGCCGATTCCGTAGGTGTGCATGGCGGCCAACCGCAGTTCGCCGCTGGCCGGATCGTAGGAAGCCGCTTTCAAGACCTCGTCACTCCACTCATAGCACCAGAAGCCGTGCAGCCAGACCCCTCGGCTGAAATCCCACAACTTCGCCCGATCGCCGGGGAACTGGAACGAGCCCGGCCGATAAACGTTCCGCGACGCCCAGTGCGTCACGCCCGACGCCCCGGAATCGATCACCTTGTCGAACTCGGCGAACCCATCGTTCGGCCAGCGGGCGGACTGCATCGGCCGGTCGCCGAAAATGACCTCCTCCTGGCCGTGGTCGCAATGCTTGTCCGGCAGCGGCGCCAGAGGCGGGAAACCCTGCTCCGCTAGGTCGGCGACCAGGATATGCCGTTTCGCTTCGGGCGAGACGAGCGGCTTCGCCTCGCCGGCCGAGATCGGGCGAAACTTGCCTACGGTCCGCGCGCCGGTCAGCCGGACGGCGGCAGCCTCGGTTCCGCGCAAGACGAGCGGCTGCTCGGCCGTTCCGGCGTGCTGGGCGCCGAGCTCCAGGCCTTTTTCGAGGTAATATTCGCCCGGTCCGATCCAGATCGTCGCCGGTCCGGCCCCGCGGACCGCGTCGACGGCCTTCGGAATGCTCGCGAGGGGTTTTTCCTTCGTTCCGGGGTTTGCATCATCTCCGTCCGTGGCGACATACACGTCCCGAGCCGCCGCGGAGAGCGGCACTCCCAAAACGGCGCAGACGACGGCCAGCCGGCAAATGGCTTGGCGCATGGTAAGACTCCTTCAGAGTGGGGCTGATCATCACCTGGGCAATTGGCTTCTTCCGCGACACTGTAACCGATGGCGCGATAGCCTGGCAAGCGCGCGGAGCGAGTCTTGGGGCAGTCGACGGCGCCGAGTTGGCCGCGCCGGCGCGGAGCAGGAGCATGGCGGCGGAGTTGATGGCAGGCGCGGGCCGCCCGAGGACGTGTAAAACGCGGGAAGTGCGTTGATGATCCGGCGTCTTGATCTTCCGCGTGGTTTGGCGGAAACTTAATTGTTGCGCCTGGAACCGAGACCTTGCGATTCCGCCCGTTCGCCCTCCGAGTCTTCTTTGATGCAGAATACCGCAGCAGAGCCTCCTGCCGCCGAGGGCGCCGCCGCCGATTGTCCGCCAAAGCCGGGACGGCTCTGGGCGCGGGCGGTGTCGTGGTCGGCTTGGGCCGTCCTGGCCGGGTACATGGTGCTGCTCGTTTTTCGCGCCCGGCTCGGGCGCCCATTGGCCGCTCACCCCGCGGAGCTTACGCTGGGCGACCTGCTCCGCTGGCGGCAGTTGCTGACGGAATCGCTGGCGGCATTCGTGCAAACGGGTCTGTGTTTCTTTCTGTTCGGGTTTCTGGTCGCGGCGGCAATCGGCGCCGGTCCGAGTGGCCGCTGCGCGGCTCGGGGGGCGGGCCGCTGGGGGACCTTCCTGGCGCGGTGGTTGCTGATTGCCGCGCTGGGCGCCGGGCTGTGGCTGTTGCTCTGCCTGGCTGAAACGGGCCGGCTTCCCGGCCTCGCCCTGTCGCTCGTGCCGCTGGCGGGCTATCTGCCGGGTCTGTGGGTCGGGCGCGGCCTCGCCCGCGGCCCCCGCGCGGCCGCCTGGCTTATCCCGAAATGCGCCCTGGGGCTGGCCGTGGCCGCCTCCGGGTTGGCGGCCCTGGGGCTTCTCGCCACCGCCAAGGAACCTCTGGCCGTCGACATGCCCAAAGTGACATCCGCCGACAAGCGCCGGCTTGTGGAGACCCTGAAGCGACCGAAGCCATTGGCGGACGGATCGCGATTGCTCTATCTGGCCGAAGACGACTTAAACCTGGTTCTCGCCATGGGGATGGCCCAGGTCGTTCCCGGGGGCAAGGGATTGATCACGCTGGATCAGGGCACGATCTCGGCGGTCGTGTCGCTTCCATTGAACGAATCGGAGGGGTTGCGCCGGCGGTATCTGAACGGCGAGGCCGCATGGCGCCTAAAGCTCGAAGGCGAACGGCTCGAGGTCCGGTTTCTCCACTGCCGCATCGGCCGGCTGGCGGTTCCGCAATTCATCCTCGATGAGGCGCTTCGCACGATGACGGCAATGGTGCTGGGCGACCGTGATTTGAAGGCGGTCGTCGCCGCGCTCGGCTCGCTGCGCGTGGACTCCGGCGGGGTCGAAGCCGTGCTCGTGTCGCGGGGGCTCGTCGACCGCGTGCTCCCCTCGCTGGCGGCCCGGCTGGGCCGGAATTCCGGCATGGCGGTTCGGACCGAGGCTTACTACCGCCACCTGGTCGTCGCCGCCCGGCAATTCCCGCAAGAGGGCCGGTTTTCGGCGTTCGTTCGGGCGGCGTTTGCCCTGGCGAGGACTCGCTCGCGAGACAGCGATCCGGTGCTGGAAAACCGGGCGGCGATCCTGGCGCTGGCGATCTTGCTCGGGCACCGGCGGATCGAGCATCTGGTGGGGCCGGTCAGCGACGACGCGCTCCGCTCGGAGGCGCGCCGGCATATGGGCCGGGTGGCGCTGAGCGGCCGGCCCGATTGGTGCCGCCATTACTTCGTGAGCGCGGCACTGGCCCTGTTGTCGAATGAGTCGCTCAGCGACGAGGCGGGCCTGCTGAAGGAAGAACTCGATGCCGGCCGGGGCGGCAGCGGCTTCTCGTTTTCAGATCTGATCGCCGACCGGGCGGGGACGCAGTTTGCCCTGGCGGCCACGCGCGACGAGGCGGCCGCACGGCGGATGCAATCCCGGCTGGCCGACGGATTCCAGCTCAACCTGATCTTCCCGGAAGCGGCCGATTTGCCGGAAGGCATCTCCGACGAGCAATTGGAGAAAGACTACGGCGGCGTCGGCGGCGCCAAGTACAACCAGGTGATGGCCGAGATCGAGCGCCGCCTGGCGGGCTGCGAAGGCTTGAAATAGGCCCGGGGATGCGATTTGCGGGCGGTCTGCCCCCGGATTATCCTGGAAAAGATGGGAGAGCTGCGCGAAAAAGGCGGTCGGTTGGTTTGCGGCGTGCGGGCAGCGACAAACTGTAGCCTAAATGAGCTTGCGTGATTCCGGGAGGAATTCATGAGAGCGTGATAGCCGCGTGGGCTTGCCCCGCGGCGCCTGCGCTGCAGCACAACCCGCACGTAACGAAGCGCGGGGCAAGCCCACGCGGCTATCTGAATAACAGCCGATTTTCCAGGAATCGCGCAAGCCCATTTAGAGCCCGCGTGGCGAGCGGTTTGTGGTGGTGGGAGGAGCAAGGGTTCCCAAGCTGGAGCTTGGGAACCAGGAGAAGTTGGAGCTTGGGAACCAGGAGAGACGAGCTTGGGAACCAGGGAAGAGAAGATAAGACCTGTTAGCTGTAACCCGTGATCTAGACCTCCGATGTTTGGCCTCCTCGAGGACACCCAACAGCGCCATTGCGTTCTGACCGTGCTCATGGCCGCGGCCGTGCTGGTCTACGCGACGGGGGCGGCCGAGGTGGTTTGTGGTTTTGACCTCGCCATGCTCGCCGCGCTCGTGGGCGGCTGTCCCATTTTCTATTCCGCTGCCGCCGCGCTGGTTCGGGGAAGGCTCTCGGCCGATTTTGCCGTCAGTCTGGCGGTGCTTGCCGCGATCTACCTGGGCTACCGGGGGGGCTGCGCGGAGAACATGCACCTGGTCGCCGCCGAGGTGGTGCTGGTGATGCTGATCGGGAAGGTCCTCGAGCACGCCGCCGTCAACAGGACGCGCGGCGGGATCGAGGCGCTCTTGGCCTTGCGGCCGGAGACCGCCCGAGTCCGCTCCGGCAACCGCGAGCATTTCGTGCCGATCGACGAGATCGAACCGGAGGACATCGTGATTGTCCGGCCGGGCGACCGGATTGCAGTCGACGGCGCGGTGGTGGCGGGCAGTTCGGCCGTCGATCAGAGCCCGATCATCGGAGAATCGTCGCCGGCTAACAAGACGATCGGCGAGAGGGTCTTCGCCGGCACGATCAACCTCCACGGGACGATCGAGGTGGAAGCGGAGCGTGTCGGCCGCGGCACCGCGCTGGATCGGATCATCCGATTGGTCGAGCGCGCCGCCTCGGGCAAGGCGCCGGCCCAACGGCTGGCTGACAGATGCGCCACGTGGTTCGTTCCCATCGTGCTCGGGATTGCCCTCGTCTGCTACGCGATCAGTGGAGACATCCTCCGCTCGGTGGCGATTCTGGTGGTGGCCTGCCCTTGCGCGCTGGTCCTGGCGGCTCCCACGGCGATTGCCGCCGCGATCGGCGCGCTGGCCCGGCAGGGCGTGCTGGTCAAGGAGGGGGCCGCGCTGGAGAAGCTCGGCAGGCTGCGGTCGGTGGTGTTCGGCAAGACCGGCACGCTCACCCTGGGGCGACCGCGGATCGTCCGGATCGTGCCGGCTGGCGGCTATGGTGAAAACGACGTCTTGCGGCTGGCTGCCGCCGTCGAGCGGCATTCCGATCATCCGATCGGAAAGCTGATCGCCGAGCGCGCGGCGGCCGAGGGGTTTCACCCTGTCGAGTCGAAACGTTTCGAGGCGCATCCGGGGCTTGGGGCGGAGGCGGTGGTCGCCGGGCGGCGGCTCCGCGTCGGCAGCCCGCGACTGATGGAGCTATGCCAGATCCTCTTGCCCGACGCCCTGCGGCAGCAGGTCGACGGCTTGTCCGCCGCCGGCTGCGGCGTGGTGCTGGTGGCGAGGGATCGGGAGGCGGTGGGCGCGGTGGCCTTCCAGGATACGGTTCGCTCGGAGGCGAAGGCGGCAGTCGCCGGGCTTGGTGAATTGAAGATCGAGCGGATCGTGATGCTGACCGGCGACAATCCGGCGGCCGCCCGGCCGGTGGCCGAGGAACTGGGCATCGGCGAGATCCGCACGGACCTGATGCCTGGCGAGAAGGCCGCGGCGTTCCGCCAGATCCAGAAGGAATCGGGGCCAGCGGCGATGGTTGGCGACGGGGTCAACGACGCCGCTTCGCTGGCCACCGCCGACGTGGGCATCGCCATCGCCAAGATCGGAACCGACGTGGCGACCGATTCGGTTGAGATGGTGCTGGTCGGCGACGACCTGCGGAAGCTGCCTGGGGCAATCGCGCTCAGCCGCTGGATGCAGAAGATCATCTGGCAGAGCATCCTCGGTTTCTCTCTGGTGTTCAACGTTCTGGGCGTGACTGCCGCGTCGCTCGGCTGGCTCTCGCCGCTGGCCGGGGCGGTGCTCCACCAGGCGTGTTCGTTGATCGTGGTCCTCAATTCGCTCCGACTGGCGATCGATTATCGCGGGTGGCAACTGCGGATCGATGATTGGCGAGCCGGGCTCACTCGGCGCCGCCGGCGGTTGTTCGCCGCCGCGGCCCTGCTGCTCGCCGCGGCCTATGCGGCAACCGGCTTCTACCTGGTCGGCCCCGGCCAGATGGCCGTCGTGCAGCACTTCGGCGAGATCGTCCGCGCGGAAGAGCCGCCGGGCCTGCATTACCGGTTGCCTTATCCGCTGGGCCGCCACGGGGTCGTCAACCTCAGCGAGACTGGCCGGGTGGAGATCGGCCCTGCCGCACTGGCCGGCGGTGCCAGCCTTGTCGACGTGACGGCCGCCGTCGAGTACCGCGTCACCGATCCGGTGGCGGCGCTGGTCCGCATCGGGCGGCAAGACATCGACGGCTCGAACAAGTGGGATCGTCTCGTGCGCGCGGTTGCCGAATCGGCCCTGCGGGCGGAATTGGCGGGCCGGGCCGGCGACGAGATTCTCGGCGCGGCGCGGCAGGCTATCGAGCAGGCCGTCGAGCGCCGCCTGGCCGCGGAGATGCTCCGCTACGGTTCCGGCCTGGCGATCACGTCGATCCGCCTGGCGGGCATGCAGCCGCCGTGGGAAGTGCTGCCGGCGCTGCGTGAAGCGGCCGGTGCGCGGGAAGAAAAGAGGGCCCAAATCAGCCAGGCCGAGGCCTACCGATTCGAAACGGAATCGTTCGCCGAGAGCGAAGCCGCCAAGAGGCGGCTCGAGGCCGAAGGGTTCGGCGCCGAGCAGACAGAGAGGGCGGCCGGCGCCGCCGATCGCTTCCTGGCGATGGCCGAGGCTCACAAGCTGGATCGCCAGGTCGACCGGACCCGGCTCTACCTGGAAACCGTCGAAGAGATCCTCGCCGGCCGGAGAAAGGTCATCGTCGATCGGACGGCGCCCGACGTCCGCCGCCAGGTCCGCCTCGGAGAGCTTTGGAGCATGCCGCTCCAGCCGGCCACTCGGCCGGCCGATGCCAATTCCTCTCCGCCCGAGGATCGAATCCGATGAGAATACGGCTGTTCTTTTTCCTGCTGATCGCAATCGTCGCCGTGAGCGGCTATCGCTGCCTGCTGCCGGTCGATGAGACGGAGATGGTGATCGTCACCGAGTTTGGGCGGCCGGTGCCGGCCTACCGGCTGGCGAGCCTGAAATTCTCCCGCGAAAAGCCCTGGATTCTCGGAGTCTGGGAGGTCGGCCAACCGCGCCAGTCGGGCCTGCACTTCAAGCTGCCCTGGCAGTCGGCGATCCACATCGACCGGCGGCTGCAAATCTACGATCCGCAGCCTTTTAAGCTGCTCGCCGCCGGAGAGAAGAGCATCGAGCTGGAGCTGTTCGTCTGCTGGCGCGTTGACGATCCGCGGCGATTTCTTGAAACGGTCGGCGATCGGCCGGGCGCGGAGACGCGGTTGCGCGACATTCTCTGGTCGCGGTTGGCGGCCGCCGTCGAGGGCCGCCCGCTCGAAGCGATCGTCTCCACGGATGCGGCGACGGGCGAGTTGGAGGAGATGCAGAAGACGGTGGCGCGAGCCTGCGCGGAATCCGCCAGGGAATCATACGGGATCGAGCTGGTCGACGTGCGGTTGAAGCGGATCGGCGTGCCTGCTGAAGCCCGCGAGGGCGTGCTGGAGCGGATGCGGGCGGAGTGGGGCGGGGTTGCGCGGCAGTATCGAGCGGACGGCGAAAAGGAAGCGCGGATGATTCGAGCCGAGGCCGACAAGGAGAAGGCGGTCAAGCTCGCGAAAGCGGAAGCCGAAGCCGAGCGAATCCGCGGCAAGGCCGAAGCCGAGGCGGCGCGAATCTATGCCGAGGCCCACCGGGTGGATCCGGAGTTCTATCAACTGATGCGGACGCTGGAGGCGTACAGACGCTTCCTTGACGAGAAGACGACCGTGCTCCTGTCGGCCGACTCGGAGTTGTTGAAATTCCTGTCCGGGCCGCCGGCCGCGGCCGGTGAAGCCAAGACTCCGGAGTAGCCCGCCGTGCGCCGCAACCGCCAAATGCCAAGACCGACGAGGCGACGCCTTCCCTGGCGGCCGCTGCTGGCCTGGCTGGCGGTCGCCTATGCGCTGACGGGTTTCTACTCGGTCGAGCCGGACGAGCGCGCGGTTGTCCGGCGCTGCGGCCGGGTTTTGCCCGGGGTGCGGATGCCCGGGCTTCACTTCGGTCTTCCGTACGGCATCGATCGGCTGGCGAAGGTGAAAATCGAGGAGCAGAGGCAGGTCGCCGTGGGGATCGGCCGCTCGGGCCGCGACTGCAACGCGGCAGAAGGCGGCAGCGCTGCGCCGATGAAAGGCGCGCTTGACACCGGTGAGGCCGAATGGCTCGCCGGGGACGAGAACCTGATCGTTCTTTCGGCCGACGTGCGGTACGAGGTGGAAGACGTCCATCAATATCTGTTCGGCAGCGCGGACGTGCCGGCGCTTGTGGGGGCCGCCGCGGCTGCCGCTCTCTCGTCGGTGATCGCGTCGGTCGACGTCGACGACATTCTCACGGGCGGCCGCGACGCGATCCAGATGAAAGTCCAGCGCGCGGCGCAGGAGACGCTGCGCCGCTGGGAGGCCGGGGTGCTGATCCGCAGCGTGCTCTTGGGCGACCGGACCGGGCCGCCGCTGGAAGCGGCCGACGCGTTTAAAGACGTGGCCGCGGCGCGCGAGGACCGCCAGCGTGCGATCATCGAGGCCGCGGAATATGCCAAGCGCATTGTCCAGCAGGCCGAGGCGGAGGCCGACGGGCGGCTGGAGGCATCGGAGGGTTTCGCGCAGAGAACGACGCTGCTGGCTACAAGCGGTGCGGAACGTTTCCGCCTGCTCCAGGCGGCACTGGCCAGCGGCCGCGAGCTGATGCTGAAGCGACTGATTCTGGAAACGATGGAAGAGGTCCTCCCGCGGCTGAAGAAGATCGTTCTCGACCGCCGAGCTTCGGAATCGGTCGATCTGGAGATCGGCGCGCCCGAGCCTTGAGCGGAAAGCGGAAAGCGGGGAGGTTTCGTTCAGTGGCCGTGGTTTGTGGAGATTGGGGGGAAACGGGAGGAGGTTTTGGCGGTTTTATTGTGTATTTTTGCGCCGTACTTCGTGTGATGCAAAAAGACTTCGACTTGGGGGGTAGGCGGAAGTGGTTTGGGGGATGGGGGTTATGGCTTGGGGCGTGGACGTAAGTTGTATACTAGCCGAAAGTGCTATGTTGCAAAAAAGCGGAAAGCGGAGAGCGGAAAGCGGAGATTGGGAGGGGGGGCGAGGGTGGGGCCGTGTTGCCGCGGGGGGCGGATTCGGAGTTGGTCTGGAGGGAAGGGGGCATGTACGTTAGTATAGCAGGAAGAGGGTTCTTTGGAAGGGGTTTTTTGAACAGTTGGCGGGGATTAGTTGTGCGCCGATGGGAATCGCCGCCGCACAGAGGGTTGCCATGTGAGCCTGGTTTCTTCGACAATGAAGACTCGCGACAGGTTTGCCCGTCTCGCCTTTGAGGCGGCGAGCGCGCCAAGAGACCGACCTCTTCGAATGAGGACATTGCGGATGCAACTGAGACTCCAACACGTCGGGCCGATTTCCGAGGCCGAAC
>JAMOAF010000393.1 GCA_023621895.1 Planctomycetota bacterium | reverse complement strand
GGCACGAACATGAAAAGTGCAAAGAAAGCTGGCACGCCGAAGAGGAGCAGGATGACTCGGCGAGTCGGATCTGCTCGGGGGTTGCCACTCACGGCTCATTGTCCTTCTGCGTGGCGAGCAAGATGTGGAACCGGGGCATTGCGGAGTGACACTCGCGCAGCGCGACAAAGACCCTAACTTGTGAACGAGACGAGGGGGCCGGACGTGCGCCGCGGCGGGGGCGGCGCTGCGTCGTAGAGCGCATCAAGCATCGCCACCGCTTGGCCGACCATTGCCTCGCCGGTGCCGACCTCCAGCTTGCTGTGCCAGCCCACCCACGTCTGGTAGCCGCCGTCGTCATACGCTTTGCGGTCCGGTATGTAGCCGATGTTCTCGTTGGCCAGCCCAATGATGCATGTGTGGCGAAACGGCGAGCGGCGCCGAATTTCGAGCCCCAATCGGGCGAACATCTCGCCGGGGACGCCGACCAGCACGATTTCCCCCAGCCGGATGACCTGAAGACGTGTCTGTCGCGCCTCGCCCTGGTGCGGGGCCATTTCTTCCCGCATCTTGCGGAACCACGCGCCTTGGCTCGCGGCGCGCTGCGGCGCGTACTTCTCCAGGTACGACTTCACCGCCCGGGCCTCCTTCGTCTCGTCGAAGCGGCGCACGTGGTAGGTGAACTGCCGGTTGAGCACCTGGATTGGGCCGGGCCGGGCCGGCTGTAGGCGCGAGAGCGCCTCTTCGATCGCGTCGACGAGGCGGTGCACGCACTCTGCCGCAGGGACGCCGCTGTTTTTGTACGTGACGTTGTGCGTGGAGCCAAACGCTCCGGGTAGAAACAGACTTGTGGCGCCGTGCCGTCGCTCGACCTCCAACGCCGCCAGGCCATAGATGCATGGTGACATGCAGTCTTTACGAATGTGACCAATGTTGTGCACCGAATGGTTGAACGCCAGGCCGTCATACTCGCCGTCCGCGCGCCGCAGGGCCAACACGTGCAGGTCCGGGTCGTACGGTCCCGTTGGCCGGACAACGTCCTGCTGCTCATAGCCGTCCCAGCCGATGTTGCCGTCCTTGAGCAGCAGCCGGCTGTTGCGGCCGATGCTGGCCTCCTGGCTCTGGCCGAATAGCACTGCGGCCTGCGTGTCGGGCTTTGCGGCGTTGATCGCCCTAACCGCCTTGGTGGCGGCCTGGACGCTTCCCTCCTCCAATCGGCGCACGTACTCCGCGTTCGGCTGCCCAAAGGCTTCGCTCATGGGGGGGCCACGGTGGGTGTGCGTGGCACAAATCAGGATGTTGTCTTCCGGGATGCCCGTGGCCGCGGCGATCCGCTTGGCTGCCGAACGCGTCATGGGCAACACGGGATTCGAAGCGTCCAGCGACACCAGGCAGATCCGCTCCTCCGCATCGAGGACCAGCGCGTTGGCCCGGAATTCTCCCTCCCAAGGTTGGTCAAAGACCTTCTTCTGGGCGTGCAGTTCCGCCATGTTGTCGTCGGTCAACCTGACCGAGGCCGAAGCGGCCCGCACTGTGGTTGTCGTGTTCTTCACGGTTTGATCTGCTCGCGCAACCGGCCCGTACGAGTTTGTCAAGACGCCGAATCCGCCGGCTGCGGCGGCGCGCACAAAAGTGCGTCGCGTGAACGTGCTCATCATCCGTCTCCTCATTCGACCCTTGATCCGGACGCCAACCGGATACGTGCAGAGCGGCCACACGCTTCCCATGCTAACGAAACGGCACGCTATCTTCCAGTTCGTGGTTCGTTTCATTACCATGGAGCGCGGCGCTCGTCCATGAGCTCACCGAGGCCGCCTGGAAAATGCGCCTGGTCGCCAGCGAAGAAAACCCGCGGGCGGTCGACGGCCGCTGCGACGCCTACTGGTTCAGCCGTCCCCACGGCCCGAACAAGGTCCCGGCCGATTGCCGCGAGCAGCAGGTTATCCCGGCGGTCAACGAGGGCGCGTTGGCGGTGTTCGTCTCTTGCTGGGATATCCCGCTGGAACAGGGATGGCATTGTGCACGGCGAAGCAGTACCTTGGAGGCGCTGCCAGCGACTTCCTTCCGTTGACCTGTTTTGGAGCCCACCTTCATGAGACGCTATCTTCTCGGCATCGTCGCCTGCTTCCTGGGCACCACGCTCCTGGCTGCGGACCCGCCCGCGTCCACGTTTCGCGCCGGTGCGGCCACGAGCAACATCACGCCGGCGTTGGGTTCGGCGATCATCGGCGGTTTTCTACCCTTTCCAGCCACGAATGTCCACGACGAGCTGCATGCCAGGTGCCTCGTGCTCGACGACGGGAAGACGAAGCTTGCGCTGGTGGTCGTCGACCTGCTGGGCATCCATTACAACGTCAGCCACGAGGCGCGCAAGTTCATCGAGCAGGAGGTGGACATCCCGGCGACGAACGTGTTGATCTCGGCCATCCACAACCATTCGGCCGCCAGCGCGCTGGGCGAGAAGCATTTCGAGTTCCCGCAGAAGATCGACGACTATCAAGCCTTCGTCGCCCGGCGGATCGCCGACGGAGTCAAGTGCGCCGCGAACCGGCTGCGCCCGGCGCAGCTCGGGTTCACCACCGCCGAGGCGCCGGAGCACGTCTTCAACCGCCGCTGGTTCCTCAAGCCCGGCACGATGCCGCCCAATCCGTTCGGTGGCATCGACCAGGTGAAGATGAATCCAGCGGCGGGCAGCCCGGACCTGGTCAAGCCGGCCGGGCCGACCGATCCGGTGGTGTCGATCCTCGCCGTGCGCGAGCCCGACGGGCGGCCGATCGCCGTGTACTCCTGCTATTCGCTGCACTACGTGGGCGGCGTGGAGCACGGCGACATTTCAGCCGACTACTACGGCATGTACTGCCAGCGCCTGGAGCGCCTGCTGGAGGGCGACCAGCAGGATCCGCCGATGGTGGCCATGATGGCCAACGGCACCAGCGGCGACGTGAACAACATCAATTTCCTCCACCCCCGGCCGCCCAAGAAACCGTACGAGCAGATGCGGTTCGTGGCCGACGACCTGGCCGCGAAGGTTCACGCGGCCCTGGCCAACGTCAAGTACTCTGACCGGCTGACGCTGGCCGCAAGCTACCGGGAGCCGGTGATCGCCACGCGCCGGCCCAGCGCAGAGCAGCTCGCGTGGGCCAAGGAAATGTTGGCCAAGCCGGGCAAGCCGGACGTGCCCCGCGTTTACGCCCAGCGATTCGAGGACCTGGCCCGCGGCGCGGCCTCCATCCCGGCGCCGCTGCAAGTGCTGCGGATCGGCCAGGTGTGCATCGGCAGCTTGCCCAACGAGGTCTTCTGCGAGATCGGCCTCGAATTCCGCCAGCGGAGCCCCGTGCAGCCCGCCTTCCTGGTCTCCCTGGCCCACGGCTATTTCGACTACCTGCCGACGCCGAAGCAGCACGAGTGGGGCGGTTACGAGACCTGGTTGGCCACCAACCGCTTGGAGCCGAAGGCCTCGGAGAAGCTGCTCGACGCCCTGCTGGAAATGGCGGCCGAGGTCCGTCCGACCGCTGAAAAATAGCGGCGCTTGCCCCATCCAGCGCCGTGCCTTGAACGACCGCAGACTTCAGGAGACTCCCGCCATGAAATCGTCCGTGCTCGCCCTCGTTGCCTGTTCCTTGACCGCTGCGACGCTGTGCGCGGCCCCGCCGGCCTCCGGGTTCCGGGCTGGCGCGGCCATGAGCAACATCACTCCGCCGCTGGGGCGGCCGATTGTCGGCAATTTCATCGCCCCGCTGTCGACCAACGTGCACGATGAGCTGCACGCGCGGTGCCTCGTGCTCGACGACGGCAAGACGAAGCTCGCCCTGGTCGTCCTCGATCTGCTGGGAACCGAGGCCGGCATGTGCGCCGAGGCGCGAAGCCTGATCGAGAAGCAGGTCGGGATTCCGTCGGCCAACGTGCTGATCTCCGCCGTGCACACCCATTCAGCCAGCAGCGTTTCCGGCAAGGCGCCCGCCGCCGACCAACCGCAGTACGCAGACTACCGCGCCTTTGTCGTGCAACGGATCGTCGACGGCGTGCGCTCGGCAGCGAACCGGCTGCGTCCGGCCCAATTGGCGTGCCTCACGACCAAGGCGCCGGAGCACGTGTTCAACCGCCGCTGGTTCCTCAAGCCCGGCGCCATGCCGCCCAATCCCTTCGGCGGGATTGACCAGGTGAAGATGAATCCAGCGGCGGGCAGCCCGGACCTGGTCAGGCCGGCCGGGCCAACCGATCCGGTGGTGTCGATCCTGTCGCTGCGCGAGCCCGGCGGGCGGCCGATCGCCGTCTACTCGGCGTATTCGCTGCATTACGTGGGCGGCGTGCCGAAGGGCGATATTTCGGCCGACTACTACGGCGCTTACTGTGAGCGCCTGGAACGCCTGCTGGGGGGCGACGAGCAGGGTCCGCCGATGGTGGCCCTGATGGCCAACGTTTCCAGCGGCGACATCAACAACATCAACTTCCTCCATCCGCGCCCTGCCAAGAAGCCCTACGAACAGATCCGTTTCGTGGCCCATGACCTGGCTGCCAAGGTGCAGGCGGCGCTGGCCAAGGCCGAGTACCGCGATCAGGTCACCTTGGCCGCCCGCTTTCGGGAGACGATCGTCGCTCGTCCGAGCCCCACGGCCGAGCAGATCGCCTGGGCCAAGGAGACGTTGACCAAGCCGGCCCCCAAGCCCGATCAGGTCAACCTGCCCTACAGCTACGCCCGGCGCATCATGGGGATGATCGATCGCGAGGAGAAGGTGTCGGTGCCGCTGCAAGTACTGCGGATCGGCCCGGCGTGCATCGGCACGATGCCCGGCGAGCCGTTCTGCGAGATCGGATTGGAGTTTCGCGACCGCAGCCAGATGCAGCCGGCTTTTCTCGTCGAGTGGGCCCACGGCGGCTTTGGCTACATTCCGACCGCCAAGCACTTTGAATGGGGCGGCTACGAGACGTGGCTCGGATCGTGCGCCTTCGAGCCGCACGCTTCGGAGAAGCTGCTCGACGCGCTGCTGGAAATGGTGGCGGAGGTCCGTGACCCCAAGTGACGGTGTGCCGGACGCGGCATCGCCAGCCGCAGTTCTATCGAGCATGGCTAATATCCGCCGGTGCTGGTCACGGTAAACTGGACAGAATCAGCGGCTGGAATGTCTGGCTTTCAACCATCATCCTATGAGGAGGTCTTTGCGATGAGGATTCAGCGATGGGTTGCGCTGGTCGTGGTCGTTGGCGGGATGTTCGGAGTGGCAGGCTCGCTTGCCGCGCAGGAAAAGGGACTCGTGTTTGCTCACCGTGGCGGCGCGTACGAGTTCGAGGAAAATACGCTGGCTGCCTTTCGGAGCAGCTATGAGAAGGGGCTGCGCGGATTCGAGACCGACATCCGCATGACCAAGGATGGCGAGCTGGTGATTCTCCACGACGATACCCTCGACCGAACCCACAACGCCACTGGGGCCGTCGAACAGAAGACGGCAGCCGAGTTGCGGGAAGTCGTGACGAAGAAGAGCGGCCAACCCATGCTCTTCCTCAAGGACCTCTTGGCGTACTTCGCCGATAAGCCGGGCATCTACCTCGAGTTGGAAATGAAGACCAGCAACAAAGCCCAATATCCCGAGGATCGCCTGAACGAGTATTGCCGAAAACTGTACGCGGCTGCCCGCCAGAAGCCCCAAGGGTCGTTCTATGTGCTCACCTCGTTTGACGAGCGGCCCTTGAAGGTCGTCAAAGCTCTCGATCCCAATGCCGATCTGCTGCTGATCAGCGGCGACCCCTGCTCGGAAAAAGTGGTAGCGCGGGCGCAGACTCTGGGGGTGAAGCGAATCGGTTGCACCATGGACGGAACCTCCCGGGCCGCGGTGCGGGAAGCTCAAAAAGCCGGGCTTCGCGTGACTGGCTGGCCGGGACATAGCCTGCAAGATTACTATCTTGCCGTTGGGCTCGGCGTCGATGCTTTCTGCACCGACATTCCCGTCGCTATCTCCACCTGGAAAGCCCAGCACGAGCAGCGGGCCCCCGTCCCCGCTGCCCCGGCGGCGAAACCCTGAAAGCCCTTGCCGGAGTGGAAAGCGACGTCGTGTGTGTCCCTGATCGCGGTGGCGTTCGCGTTGCCCGCGGCAATCGTGATCCGACGACCTATGGCAACTGGTTTCCGGGTAAGCGAGAATGGCTGCCAGGCCGCGGACCAGCGAGCCGGCCTCGCCGCTGAAATCGGGCATCCCTGCGGAGCACGCCCCACGCAGGCCTTGCGAACGACAATCATAGAAGGAGGAGTCATGATGAACCAACGTCACCGTCCATCGGTCCAATGCACTCGGCGGAGCTTCGTTCAAAGCGCGGCGGCGCTCGCCTCGGCGGTGGCCCTGCCGCGGATCGTACCCGCTTCGGTCTTCGGCGCCACGGCCCCCAGCAACCGGATTACGGTCGGGCAGATCGGTTGTGGGCACCAGGCCCAGCGAATCGTCCCGTCTTTCCTGGTTCACGACGACGTCCAGATCGTGGCCGTTTGCGACGTGAACCGGGCCGGCAGAGGCTACTACTACCCCGAGCGCGTCCTCGGCCGCGAAACGGCCAAGCGGTGGATCGACGAGTACTACGCCGAGAAGGCTTCCGGCGGCGACCCGAAAGCGACCGTCTACGAACGGATTCTTGCGCCAAAGACGGCCGAGCCCGGCGCTGTCGCGCCGAACCCGCCGCAGGTTGCCGCCAGCCGGGGCAAAGGTTGCGACGCCTACAAGGACTTCCGCGAACTGCTCGCGCGGACGGACATCGACGCCGTGACGATCGTCGTCCCCGATCACTGGCACGCCCTGATCGCCATCGCGGCCATGCGGGCGGGCAAGGACGTGTACTGCGAGAAGCCCATGTCGCTGACGGTCCACCAGGGACGCGAGATGGTCAAGGCGGTCCGCAGGTACAACCGCGTGTTCCAGACCGGCGCCCAGTTCCGCTCCTGCCCGGGCGTGCGCCGGGCGTGCGAGTTGGTGCGCAACGGGCGGATCGGCCAGGTCCGCCGCGTGTGGACTACCACGGCCCCCAACAGTTTTCCCAGCCCGGGGCCGGGCTGGCAGCCGCAGCCCGTTCCGGAGGGTTTTGACTACGACTTCTGGCTCGGCCCGGCCCCCGAGGCCCCGTATCACATCGAACGCTGCTTCCACCGCTGGCGCTACATCCTCGACTACTCCAACGGGCAAACGGCCAATTTCGGCGCGCACACCAACGACATGGCGCAGTGGGCCCTGGGCATGGACGGCACGACGCCGGTCGAATTCGAGGACAACGGGTCGGAATTCCTGCCGAAGGGGAGCCTGTTCGACACCGCGGTGAAGACGGCCTTCCGGGCCCGCTATGCCAACGGGATCGAGCTGACTTGCGACACGAACAACGCTTCGTACGCGAAGTTCGAAGGCACGGAGGGGCGGCTGGAAATCAGCCTCGGCGGCGTGCCGAAAACCTTCCCCACCAACATCAAGGACTCGGTGATCGGCCCCAACGAGATTCATTTGCCGAGGAGCCATCCGACCCGCGAAACCAACCGCCGCAACGACATCGACGCCGATCACGTCCGCAACTTCCTCGACGCGGTCAAGTCCCGAAAGGACCCGATCGATCCGGTGGAAGTCGGCCACAGCACGGCCAGCCTCTGCATCCTGGGCAACATCGCTCAACTCTTGAAACGCAAGTTCGCCTGGGACCCGGCGGCCGAGCGAAGCACGGATGAGGAAGTCAACCGCATGTTGCAGCGACCCATGCGGGCGCCGTGGAAACTCTCGTAACCTTCACACCTACGGCTATGGGTGGAAGAACCGGCGACGCCTCGGCGCGAAGTCGTGTTTGCCAAGGGGATCGGCACCGGCTGCTGCCGTTTCAGCTACCAGATTCCGCCGGGCGTGTTTCGGGAGTTTCGCTGCACGGCCGGACTGCACTCGCAGGCCTCGCCTTGTTCTTGGGCGCCGGCGTCGCTCGATCTCCGGCTCGTCGCCCCGGCGGAAGAAAACCGTGCCGATGACTGTCTTTGACGAGCAGTTCTACGTCACGCACGTTCTTGGGAATGGCGACAGTTCTGTCCTTCTTCCGGAACTGGGTGCTCTACTTAATGAAACGGCGGGCGCGCTTCTTGCTGATTTGTCCCGTGTAGACCTCCATATCGGCTCGACTCCTCTTGTGGCTTCAACTCAAACATCGTCGAACCTTCGTTCCCACTGTCCTTCTCGTGCCATCTGGCGAGCAAGACCGCGGACCCATCAACGGCAGTGTAGCGGGTGAGCTCGATGACCCATTCTTCCTCGGGGCGAAACATACCGTAGTTGCCACGGTAGGTGAGCCCGCCGTCCTGGGAGTGCGCCAGCAAGTGATACTGAGCGCCATTGTCGATCCAATCCAAAGCAATGCGTTCGGGGGTGACAACTGCCTCGACCACCCGGTAAGTGGCCGCCCAGCTTGGGCCGTCAGACCTTGTTCCGATGAGCCTCATCTCGGCATCCTTTATGATCCTTCGTCTTCCTCGCCCCGGTCTGCCGGGATGTAGGGGATGAGGCCCTTCTCGAAGGCCAGTTCCTGAACCTCCCTCGGTGCGTGCCGCACGTCCATAATGAACCCATTGACCTCCAGCATCCAGACTCTCGGGTTGTCGTCCATCTTGCTGGGCAGCGTCCAGCGGGGATCGAAGTTCCGAATCTTCAACATCGTCCGGATGGCCTTGGACTTGCCCTGACCGGTGCTCTCTGCTACGCCGAAAGTCCGGTCGATGAACGGCAGTCTCAAGTGAGGCTTCTGGCTTGGGTCATCGAGGAAGTTGACCCATCCGATGGTTCGCACGATCCCGCAGGCCCAGGTCGCGGGTTTTCCTCGAAGAAGTGGCGACGGTCGCTTCCTTGCCAGGACCAACGCCAACTTGCGGCAAAGATCGGCATACTCCTCGTTGAGGAACTCCCGGCAGAAGGCATCTGTCATTTCCGTCAGTTCTTCGGCAATCGCCTTGGCCTGGGCGGATGCCGAGTCGGGTGCAATTGCCGCCTTCGCCTTCCGTGGCTGCTTCTTGGGCTTCTTCTGTTCGGGCAAGGGCGCAGCTTCGTCGCCGAGCGACGTGATGATGCCGAAGGCTTCCTTGGCCTGTTTGTATT
>JAMOAF010000155.1 GCA_023621895.1 Planctomycetota bacterium | reverse complement strand
GCGCCGCTGGCGGCCATCACGCGCCGCTGGCCGGCGATCTCGATCGCCAGGGCCAGGGCCGTCCCCTCGCTGCTGGGAACCAGGGCGGCCACCGCGGCATCAACCTCGGCGCCCGGGGTGTCCACGAGCACCATCTTGGCCGCCGCGACCACGTCGGGGTCGGCATCGGCCGCCGCCTTCATCAGCAGGCCCACCTGGTCGGCGCCGCCCAGTTTCACCAGGGCCTCGATGGCGGCCAACCGGAGCTCCTTGACGCTGGACGATGCGGCTTTGACCACCTCGGCCAGTGCGCCCTTGTCGCCCCGATCGGCCATTGCGGTGATCAGCTTGGCCTGCTGGTCGGCCGGCACTTGCCCGAGCAATTCGAGCAGGGCCTTGCCGACCGCTTCGGACTTGATCAGCCTGGCGGCTCTCAGCCCGACGCCCCGCATCGCCAGGTTGTCGGACTTGAGCTGCTCGACCATCAGCGGAATGCCCTGCTCGCCCTGGGCGAGGATCAGGTTCTGGGCGGCCGCTTCGACGACGAATTGCGGCACGTCGGCCTTGCGGACCGTTTCGAGCATGCCGATCGCCGCGGAGCGGTCGCCCTTGGCCAGGAGCTCGTCGGCGCAGGTCAGGCAGGCGTCGGCCACGTCGATCTTCAGCCGGCCCTTGGTCTTAGCCAACTGCGTCTTTAGCTGGGCGACGGCCTCCTTGGTGGCGATCCCCCCCAAGGCCGCGGCCGCTGCCGCGACGACGCCCTCGTCGCGGGAGCCGAGCAGCCCGGTCAAGGCCTCGACCGCGTCGGGGTCCTGGCGGACGCCGATCGAGTTGACCACTCCGATGAGCAGGTTGCCCTGAAGCTTCGCGAGGGCCGCGCGGAAGGCTTCGTCGACCGACGGGTCGGGAAGCGGTTCGAGACTGTAGCGTGCGTAGTGGGCCCACTTGGGATCCTGGAGGATCGGGGCCAGCTCGTTGACGGCATACTTCGTGCCGAAGATCGCCAGGCGCTTGAAGGCGACCGCCTTGGCGTTGTCGGTTGCGTCGGCCGACTTGATGATCGCCAGGCACTTGGCCGTCTCGGCCTGTTCGTCTTGCCCGGCCTGCAAGGGCAGTTCGGAGTTCTGCGCCATCGCGCGCAAGGGAACGATTGCCGCGAGCAGAGCGGCGGCAACGATCCACGACCTTTGGAATCGGAACATGATGGATGTCTCCTCGTTGGGTATCTTGTGAAGCGGCGACTAGCTGCGCCAAGGTTCGCGGTAGGCTCGCGACCGCATGCGATTGGCCTCGGCGTCGTTGACGAACTCGATCTTCTTGGTGTCGAGAGTCAGCTTCCGTCCGAGCTGCCAGGCGATGTAGGCGGCGTGGCAGGCGATGTGCGAATTGGCCACGCGGTCGGCGTTCGACTGGGCGATTCCGCGCGTCTTGATGCAGTTGAGGAAATCGCGGATATGGTTGGTCGCGTCGGTGCCGGCGGTCGGCACGTTCTTGAGGAACTGGCGGACGGAGGGGCTGGTCTTCATTTTGCCGCTATCGCCCGTCTCGACCCAACCCCGGTCGCCTTCGTAGCGGGCGCTACAGGTGCCCAGGCCGAGCCAGCCCGCGTCGCGCATCAGGAGCTTGACGCCGTCGTCGTAGGTGCAGAGCACCTGGTTGGTCCCGTATTCCGGGGGCCCGCTGACGTTGGGATCATAGACGCTGGGCATCGTGTGGTCCTTCTGGGCGGCCCACTGGCAGAGGTCGACCGTGTGGGAGCCCCATTCGAGGATGCCGCCGCCGTGGAAATCGAAATGGCCGCGCCAACCGCCCTGGATATAGCGGTTGTTGAAGGGCCGCCAGGGGCAGGGGCCAAGCCAAATGTCCCAGTTGACGTCCTCCTCGGACGGCTGCTCCTGGGGTTCGAGCCACTCCTGGCTCGTTGCCGGGGCGAGCGTGTTGGCGTGCACCGTGTGCAGCTTGCCGAGCCGCCCGCTGTGGCACAGGTCGGCGGCAAGGATGAAGTTGCCGATGTTGCGCCGCTGCGTGCCGGCCTGGTAGACGACGCCGTAGCGCTTGATCGTGTCGGCCAGGGCGATGCTCTCGGCGATCGTCGTCGAGCAGGGCTTCTCGGAGTAGATGTCCTTGCCGGCCTTGGCCGCCAGGATCGCCGCCATCGTGTGCCAGCGGTCGCCGGTGGCGATCAGCACGGCGTCGACATCCGGCCGCGCGAGGAATTCGTGCGGGTTTGCGTACATCTCGCATTTCGTGTTCTTGTAGAACTTGTCGACCGCTTCCTTGACCTTCAGCCGCGAAGCCTTCTGAACGTCGCAGATCGCGACGAACTGGACGTCCGGTTCGTTGAGCATGCAGTTCAGGTCGTGCATGCCGCGGCCGCGGATGCCCAGGCCGCCGATCACGATCCGCTCGCTGGGCGCGACCACGCGGTGGTCGCCCAGGGCCGAGCCGGGAATGATCTGCGGAATCGCCAGCACCGCGCCCGCCCGGGCCGCGGCGCGGAGAAACCGCCGACGTGAATACGCCGCTTGTCTCTGCGACATGATGAATCTCCTTGTGCAATCGTCAGGGGTGGAGTCTTCCTTGAGGAAGAGGGAATCGCCATTATAGTGGAGGAGCCGGCAGAACGCACGCGCGCCGGGGGCAAGGCCGCGCACGAAGCGCCGTCTGAATCGACCTGCGTGATTCGTGGAAAAAGCGGCTGCTGTTCAGATCGCCGCGTGGGCTTGCCCCGCGGTTCGTTACGTACGGGTTGTGCCGCAGCGCAGGCGCGCCGCGGGGCAAGCCGAAAGCGGCCATCACGCTCTCATGACTTCCTCCCTACAATCACGCAAGCTCATTTAAGGCCGGGCGGGAACGGTTGACGACACGAGCGGCAAGACAACCTCGACCCGCGTCCCCTCCCCCGGCCGGCTGCCGACGGCGATCTGCCCGCCGAGCAGCCGGGTCCGCTCGCGGATTCCCTCCAGGCCAAACCGTTCGGCGTCGACCGAGTCGGGATCGAACCCGACTCCCCAGTCCTCGACTTCGAGTTGCACCGAATCGCCTTGCTGGATCAGGGACAGCCTGATTCTCGGGCTCTGGCTGTGGCGGCAAGCATTGGCGAGCGCTTCCTGGGCGATGCGGTAGATGGCGTTCTCCAGAATCGACTCCAGGCGCACGAATTTCACGTTGCTCTGGAATTCGATCTCGGGCCCGCCGGCCTTCTGCTGATCGTGAGCCAGGTGGGCCAGGGCGGCCACGATTCCCGACTCGTCGAGGATCGGGGGGCGGACTCCGCTGATCAGCCGGCGGGCTTCGAAATGCGCCTGCCGCACCATCTGCACGCCCGCGTTGTAGGCGGTCTTGGCGTTCTTGGGCGAGGAACGCTTGAGCTGCTCGTAGGCCTGGAACTGCATCACCGCGGCGGCCAATTGCTGGGCCAGCCCGTCGTGGATGTCGTAGGCGATCAACTGCCGTTCGTGATCGCTGGCGCGGAGCATGTGCCAGAGCGTTTTTCGCTCCCGATCGACCGCTTCCTGGGCCCGCGTTCTTTCCGCGTTTTCTTCGCGCAAGCGCTGATTGGCTTCCGCCAGTTCCGCCGTGCGGGCTTCGACGCGCCGCTCGAGCTCCCTCTCCACCTGCACACGCTCGGAGATGTCGGTAATGAAACCCTCCAAGAATTCCACGCGCCCGCTGTCGCCCGGCACGCCGACGCCGCGCTCCCAGACCCATCGCTCCTCGCCGGAGGCCGTGCGGATGCGGTAGACGATTTCAAACGGCCGTTGCTCGCCGATCGCCCTGTGGACTTCCTTGTAAACGTTCGGCTGATCGTCCGGGTGGATCAGGTCGTACCACGAGATGGCTCGGCTGTGGAGGACATCCGCCGCGGCGTAGCCGGTCAGCCGGGCGCACCCTTGACTGACGAAGACCATCGTCCAATGGGCGTCGTTGAGGCATCGGTAGGCCATGCCGGGGAGGCTGGAAAGCAGCGTGGACAACCGCCGCTGGCTCTCGCGGAGCGCCGCTTCCGTCCGGCGCCACTCCGCCTCGGTCTGCTCGCACCCGGCGACCCGGCGCCGCAACTCGGCCAATTCCTGCCGGAGTTCCGCTTCACTCTGCTCGCTGGACATTGAATTCACCCCCGCGTGGGCAACGATCGGATTTCTGACATGCCGGCATTGGGTTGCAGAGGTTGCAGGCTACAGCCCGCAACCGTCCCAGTTGGATTGAACAATCACGGCTGAATTCTGCTGAGAGCTGATTGCTGATCGCTGATTGCTGATTGCTGTAACCGTTGACCTTCGCCCGCTGATGCTCGCTTCCCCATGCGACAAGCTCCACGATCCTGGCCGGCTCGCTCTTCTTTCATCGTACAAAAGCCGCCTTGATCATGGCAAACACCTCGCCAGCGCCGAGAAAAGGGCTGCTTTACCGGCTGCCAATTTCCCTCGCCTGCGATAAGATGGACCGGAGCGCCCCCGCCGGTCGCGTCTTCCGCCACTTTACCGCCGCCGCACCTGCAAAGCCGATGAGCTCCAACCTCTATTACTCCCAATTTGCCGGCCGAATCTTCGTCATTCAGGTGGAGAGCGAAGCCGTTGAGAACACGGCAATCGCCTACGCGATCCTGAGGGAAATCCGCGAGCTCCAGGGGCACGGCATCCGGGTGGCGATCGTCTTCGGCAAGGGAAACCGCTGCGAGGAGGAGATGCGGGCCCAATTCGGCGCTCGGCTTCACCCCGAAACGAACCGCCTGGTGATTCCTGAAAAGGCCCTGCCGCGGCTCGTCGAGGAGCGGGGGCGAATCGTCAGCGAGCTGGCCGAGCTTTGCCGTGCCGAGGACATCCCCCACCAGTTGCTCCCCGAATCCGCCATCGGCGCCGAACGCCGCATCGGCCACGAGAGCACCGGGATGACCGCCGCCATCGACCTGGCGGCGATCCGCCAGGTCGTTGACCGCGGCCGGCTCGCGATCATCGGATTCGGCGGCACCGACGAGCACGGGCGTTTTCTCCACGTCCCGGCCGTCTCGCTGGCGGCCGACCTGGCCGTCGGCCTGCAAGCCCAGAAGCTCCTGCTCCTGATGCCCGGCGACGGCATCCACGTACCCGGCAGAAAGGGCGGGCGCCAGCGGCTCAGCTTCGCCGATTTTGACGAGCTCCTCTGCCTGTTGCAGCGAACCGACGTTGACGGCCGGCTGATCCTCTCCGGCACGATCGTGCCCAAGGTCCACGCCGCCCTGCGGGCCGTGGCGGGCGGCGTGGCGCAGGTCCACATCGTTTCCTACGCGCGGCTGCTTGATGAAATCCTCACGCGGACCGGCGTCGGCACCATGATCGAACGGCACCAGACCCACCAGGTCGATTATGCCCAGAGCACCGACCTCGACGCCGTCGAGCAACTCTACCTGGAAGCCCAGCGATTCACGACCCGGTGCGGCACGCCATACGTCAAGCCCCGCAGCCGCGCGGAACTGGAGCGCCTGCTGCCCAGCACGCTCCTGCTGGAGCACCGCGACGTGATTATCGGCATGCTCCATGCCACCGAGGTGCCGGACGCCGAGGGCGCCCTGTTGATCGGAGGATTCGTGATCGCCGAAAACCACCAGGATTCGCAGCATGGCCAGTTGCTGCTTTGCGAAGCATTGAGCCGGTTCCGCGAGCAAGGCTACATGGAGGCCGCGGCAATCACCGCGTCGGATCGCGCCAAGCGGCTCTTCGATCGCAACGGCGGCCGGCCCGAGCCGGATCGGCCCTGGCAGAAGCGGCTCCTCGAGGACGCCGTTCCCCGCTACCAGCCCGAAGAACGCGGCCAGGTGCAGCTCTTCCGGTTCGATCTGCGGACGGGAAACGGCGGGTGACCACGGCCGGGCGATCGCGCCGCGCCGGGGGGCACGCGGCGGCAGCCGCGGCCTCCGGCCGGCCGAGCCACTCGCCCGCTCGCCAGGCATTGCATATGATCAAGGAAGACTTCTTTCTCTCTGGCAAGAAGGGTGCAGACCATGGCACATCGGCAGATTCTCATGCTTTGTGTGCTCTCGGCGGCGGTCGGCGCGTTGACGGCCGTTTACGTCACGCGCGATCCCGATCCCGCCAAGGAGACTCGGGCCCAGGAAAAAGCCGGCTCACCGCCGGCTCCAACCCAGCTCGTCCCCCTCGCCCCGCCGCCTCCGCCCAGCTACGAAGGCCTGACCGAGGATGAGAAAGTCAACGTCCGGGTGTACGAATCGGTCAACCGCAGCGTCGTCAACATCAGCACGCGAAGCGTTCAGGGCGACGGCTTCTTCATGTTTGCCGTCCCTTCTGAAGGCGCCGGCAGCGGGGTGGTGATCGACAAGCAGGGCCGGATTGTCACGAATTTCCACGTCATCGAGGACGCCCGGCAGATCCAGGTGACCCTGTTCGACGGCAAGTCCTACGACGCCCAGGTCGTGGGCGTCGACAGCACCACCGACGTGGCCGTGCTCCAGATCGAGGCCCCCGAGGGCTCGCTGTTCCCGGTCCGTTTCGGCGATTCGTCCGATCTCCTCGTGGGCCAACGGGTCTACGCGATCGGCAACCCCTTCGGGCTTCAGCGAACCTTGAGCACGGGGATCATTTCGAGCCTCAACCGCCAACTGCCCAGCCCGCGGCGATACCGCCGCATCGACCAGATGATCCAGATCGACGCCGACATCAACCCGGGCAACTCGGGCGGCCCGCTGCTCGACACCTCCGGCCGGATGATCGGCATGAACCAGGCGATCGCCAGCATGACGCAGGAAAGCGCCGGGATCGGGTTTGCGATTCCCGTCAATACGATCGCCAGGATCGTCCCCCAGTTGATTGCCAAGGGGCGCGTGGTCCGCGCGAATATCGGCATCGAGAGCGTCTCGCAAATGGATCACGGCCTGCTGATCGTGCAGCTCACCCCCGGCGGCGCCGCCGAGCGCGCGGGGCTCCAAGGTCCGCGGGTCGAGCGCCGCCGCGTCCGCCAGGGCCAGTACGCTTGGGAGCAGACTGTTCTGAACCGTTCCGCCGCCGACGTAATCATCGGTGTCGAGGGCAAGCCGATCGAGACCGTCGAGGAGTTCCTCGCGGCGGTCGAAAGCCGCCAACCGGGCGAGAAGGTGATTGTCAACGTGATCCGCGAAGACCGCCAAATCGCCGTGCCTGTCGTGCTCGACGCCGATAAGTGATCGGCGCGGAGAACCGGCCGAGCTTGCCGCCGCGCGTTCGGCGCAGCGGAACGAATCCCCTTCCGCCAGGCCTACAGCATGCGCTTGAACCGTGCAAACAGGTAGCCGCTGTCGTGGGGGCCGGACGACGCTTCGGGGTGGTACTGGACGCTGAAGGCGGGCAGCGTCTTGTGGCGGACGCCCTCGATCGTGTTGTCGTTGAGGTTGACGTGGGTCACTTCCAACTCGCCGGGCAGGCTCTCGGCTTCGACCGCGAACCCGTGGTTCTGGCAGGTGATCTCGACCCGGCTGTCCTCAAGGTTCTGGACCGGCTGATTGGCGCCGCGATGGCCGAACTTGAGCTTGAATGTCTTGCCCCCGGCCGCCAGGCAGAGGAGCTGGTGGCCGAGGCAGATTCCGAATATCGGCTTCTTGCCGAGCAGGTTGCGGATCGTTTCCTGGGCATAGACAACCGGCTCGGGATCCCCCGGACCGTTGGAAAGGAAGACGCCGTCGGGCTCGAGGTCGAGGACCTCGCGCGCGGTGGCCGTGCCCGGCAGAATCGTCACGCGGCATCCCATGTCGAACAGGTGCCGGGCGATATTCCACTTCATTCCGTAGTCGAGGGCGACCACGTGGGGCGCGCCGGGATCGAGCGCCACGCGCGGGGCCTCGACGAGCTTCACCCAGCGATGCAAGGGCTCGTTCCAGGGGATGGACGCTTCGGGAATCACTTCACGCACCAGGTCGCGGCCGACGAGCCCCGGGCTGGCCTTCGCCTTGGCGACCAGCCGCCCGGCGTCCAAATCGGTCGTTGACAGAACGCCCTTCATCGCGCCCCGGATCCGAATGCGGCGAACGAGCGCCCGAGTGTCGATCCCCTCAATGCCCACAATGCGATTGGCCGCCAGGTAGTCCTCCAGGGAGCCCGACGATCGAAAGCTGCTGGCATGGCGGCTGCAATGCCTGACCACGAAGCCGGCCAGGTGGGGCCTCCAACTCTCCACGTCCTCGGCGTTCACGCCATAATTGCCGATCTCCGGATAGGTCATCGCCACGATCTGGCCGCGGTAGCTGGGGTCGGTCAGGATCTCCTGGTAGCCGGTCATCGACGTGTTGAAGCAGACCTCGCCGCCCGTCTCGCCCTCGGCGCCGAAGGCCGTTCCCGTGAAGACGGTTCCATCCTCAAGAGCCAGCTTGGCTGTTCTTGCTGCGTTGATCATGGGAGGGGGGAAGAAAGGGGAACGTTGGAGGGGAAGGCGGCGTACAGGGTTGCGGCAAGCGCCGTATTTCACGTTGTGATTCGCGCGGCGAGCGGCTTCTGGTCGGCGGCAGTGCTGCCCAGGCAGCGGCCAATCTGGCGGACCGCCTGCCGGAGCCGCTCTTCGTTTTCGACGAGCGACATCCGCAGATAGCCCTCGCCCGCCGGGCCGAACCCCGCGCCGGGGCTGACGGCCACGTCGGCCTCCTGGAGCAGTTTCATGGCGAAATCGATCGACGACATCTGGCTCGCCCACTCGTCGGGCATCTTGGCCCAAACGAACATCGACGCCCTCGGGCGCGTGATCGGCCAGCCCAGCCTTTCCAGCCCGTCGCAGAGCACGTCCCGGCGGCCCTGGTAGACGAGCGACTGCCGTTCCACGGCGGCGTCGGTATGCCTCAGGGCCAGAATCGCGGCAATCTGGATCGGGGCAAACATGCCGTAGTCGTAGTAGGTCTTGATTGTCGACAGGGCGCGGACCATTTCCGCATTTCCGGCGCAGAACCCCACCCGCCAGCCGGCCATGTTGTAGCCCTTGCTCATCGTGGTAAACTCGACGCCCACCTTGATCGCTCCCGGCGTCGAGAGGAAACTGGGCGGCTTCCTCCACGAAGAACTCCGGTTCGACCGTCGTGGCCGAGGGGTTGTGGGGAAAATTAACGATCAGGAGCTTCGGCTTGGGATAAAGGTGCTGGCAGGTGAAGGCCACGTTGGAGAGAAATTTCTCGGGGTCGGCGACATCCAGAAGAATCTCGTTGCCGGCGGCCAGGGCCACGGCGTAGATGTGCGCCGGGTAGGAAGGGGCGGGCACGATCGCCGTGTCACCCGGCCCCATCAGGGCCAGGCACATGTGGCTGAACCCCTCTTTAGAGCCAAGGCACGCCACCACCTCGCTCTCGGGATCGAGCCTCACGCCGTAATGCTTGAAGTACTTGCTGGCCACTTCGCGGCGGAGGCTGGCCAGACCCAGGGAGTGGCTGTAGCCGTGATTCTTCGGGTCTTGAGCGGCCTCGACCAGCTTTTCGATCACCATCGGCTCGGGGGCGTCCGAAGGGTTCCCCATCCCCAGGTCGATCACGTCGTCGCCGGCGCGACGCTTGTCATACATCAACTTGTTGATTCTCGCAAACAGGTAAGGCGGCAGTCGCCGCACCCGGTCTGCCACGGGTATCGTGAATTGCCGGTTTAAACTGATCGGTTTCGGGTCGTCGCTCATCTTTTTGCCATACTGCCGGGGGGTAAGTGGCGTGAGGCCACACGTTTCCACTTCATGCATGATGAGGGATGGAGAAAGGGCTGTAAAGCCGTGGAGGGATCGGCCATCGCGCGCCTGCTGAACTGAGCGGACTAAAGCAGCGAGAGGTTCGCCAAGGTCCGACAGCCAGGCCACTTGTGAATACGTACCACACGGCTCGTGCAAGGCCAGACCGAGACCCAGCCTGCCAGCAAATAGCAGGGGCGGTTGGTGCGGTTTGTGACGACGGCAGAGTTGTTTCAGCGACTCGGCGCTCGTCACCCCACCAGCAGTACAATCAGCCGCTTCGGCCCGTGCACGCCGAGAATGAGAATCTTCTCGATATCGGCCGTGCGACTCGGCCCGGTGATGAACACGAACTCGCCGCGCAGACTCGGATCGGCCGCTCGCGCGGCGATCTTCTCCCAGGCCGCCGGCAGGTGTTCGACCACCTGGCTCGTCTTGGCAACCACGATGCAGACCGGCGGCAAGTAGCACATCAGGCGGTGATGCGGGGTGGCGCAGGCGATCATTGCGCTACCCGTGTCGGCCAGCAGCGTGTCGGCCGCAACCAGCCCGGCGGGCAACTCCGCGAGTTGCTTGGGGTCGGGATCGTCTTGGCCGATGATGAAACGCTCGCCGGGCAGTCCCACCGTCAATTCCTCGCAGAGCGGATGATCGGTCCGGCCGATCCGCTCGGCCCCCAATTCATCCACCAGCGCGATCAGCTTCTGCGAAGCTTGCTCGATTGTCGCCGCGCGCTGGACCTCGCCGGCAATCGCCTCGAGTTCGGCAGTGAACCGCTCGACCATCTTCTCGACCGGCGGGTTCTCGATCGGCCAGACCTGGGGGATCGGTGGCAATTGGCGCTCGGGTTCGCCCGCCAGCAACTTGCGAATGCGTGAGAGTATGGCGTTGCGGCTGCTCATCGTTGTCACTTTTGGGGGAGGGTCAATCAATGCACCGACGGGCCTGGAGACCCGTCCTACGGGGGTGGATCGTGTTTGGACGGGCCGGGAGACCCGTCCTACGGGGGTGGATCGTGTTTTGACGGGCCTGGAGACCCGTCCTACGGGGTGTTTTTGCCGGCGGGTTTCAAGTTTACGCCGGTCTTTCGCCACCAACGGCGGAAGCTGCCCTGCGGCGGAATCTCCGGCAACTCTCGCCCACGCGTCCATGCGCCCAGCTTGTCGGGGTGCCAGGGCAGAAACGGAGCGATGCGGATGCCCATCTTGACCACGGCCATCGCCAGCTTGTAACGCCGCAGGCCGCGGAACATCCACGACCAGGCCTGCCAGAGCAGCCGCTCGGTCCACAAGTTCATCGGCGAGCGCTCGTTGACCGCGCGGTGGCGGAGGTGGACCAATTGGTGCGGAATATCGATCTTTACCGGGCAGACCTCGTTGCAGGCCCCGCAAAGCGACGAGGCAAACGGCAGCTTGCCCGCCTGCTCCAGCCCAACCATGTGCGGCACGATCACCGAGCCGATCGGGCCCGGATAAACCCAGCCATAGGCCCAGCCGCCCACGCGGCGATAGACCGGGCAGGCGTTCAGGCACGCGCCGCAACGGATGCAGAACAAGCTCATGCGGGCCTTCGGGTCGGCCAGGACGCTGGTCCGGCCGTTGTCGATGATCACGATGTGCAGCTCGCGGCCCGGCGTGGCGCCATGGAACAGGTGCGTGTAGGTCGTCAGTTTCTGGCCGGTTCCGCTGCGAGCGAGGATGTTCAAGAACTGCGGCAGGTAATGGATGCTGGGAATGACCTTCTCGATGCCCATCAAGGCCACGTGGAGCGGCGGCGTGGCCGTCGAAAGGCCGGCGTTGCCCTCGTTCTCGACCACGACAAACGTGCCCGTGTCGGCGATGCCGAAGTTGCAGCCCGACATCCCCATGTCGGCCTTGATGAACTCTTCGCGGAGGTGTCGCCGGGCGATGGCGGTCAGCGCCCGGTGCTCGGCAGTGTAAGGTTCGCCAAGCTTTTCGGCGAACAGCCGGCCCACGTCTTCGGCCGACAGATGCAGGGCCGGCGTGACGATGTGCGTCGGCCGCTGGCCGGCCAGTTGCACCAGGTATTCGCCCAGGTCCGTCTCCAGCGCCCGAATCCCCGCCGAGGCGAAGGCGTGGTTCAGCTCCATCTCCTCGCTGACCATCGACTTCGCCTTGACCACCGTCTCGACGTTGTGTTCCTGGGCGATCTGGAGCACGATCCGGTTGGCCTCTTCCGCCGTCTCGGCCCAGTGGACCGTGGCGCCCCGGGCGGTGATGTTCTTCTCGAACTCGACGAGCAGCTTGTCAAGATTGCCGATCGAGTAGTCCTTGATCTCGTTGGCCGCCGTGCGCCACTCCTGGAAATAGGGAATCTCGGCGATCAACTCCTGGTTCTGCCTGGTCGATCGCTCGGCCGCAATGCCCATCGACTTGCTGCCGGCAGGCTCGTAAAGACCAGCGTTTTCGGCTTTCAGAAACGGCGCGCCTTGAAGATGCATTTGGTCGGTACCCGTCAAGAGGGTTCGGGGTTCAGAAAAAGGGGTTCAGGGTTCAGCGTTCAGGGTTCAGCGTTCAGGGTTTAGCGTTTAGGTTAGT
>JAMOAF010000086.1 GCA_023621895.1 Planctomycetota bacterium | reverse complement strand
CATACCCAATTTGGATCGGGCCCAAGATCGCTGCGGCTTTACCGCCCAACAAGCGAAATGCTTGCCCCGCCTTCGTGCTGCCGGCACGCTTAATTGCCACGATGAAACTCGGTATGTCGCTCACAGGTTTCACGCCTGGATTCTTGAGCGACTTCAAGATGGCCTCCGCCAGCTTCTTGTCTCCGAGCATATTCGCAACATGTGCTAAGGCAGTCTTCGACTGCCAACCACCCGTTGCCAGAATGGCCTTTGCGGCGGCCCCCAGCGCATAAGGAAGCGGGTCGTTGTCGGTAATGCACGCGGCGATGCAATCGAGCCAATCGGTCCCCGCTGGGTCGGTGTAGAGTACCGGGTTGTTGGCGCAGTAGCGGTAGAGGTTGAAATTCTCTACTTCGTACTCCAACGGATCTCTGCTGCCGAACGTCGAAAGACTCCCATCGTAGTAGCGGTTGCGGACGTGGTAGAGGGCAGTTTCGGCGTCGAAGAAGTAGCCGCAGTAGAGCGGGCCGTTGGTGGTCGGGGCGGCGGGGTTGCACCAGGTGTCGTCGTAGCCCGTGGCGGCGCCGTAGGGGGTGTAGACATAGCGCTCGACAACATCGCCCGTAGCGGCGTCGACGGCGGCCGTCACGTTGTAGTTGGCGTCGCCGGCGTAGTAGCGGACGTTGTCGCCGGCGTCGAGGCAGTCGCCGTCGCCGTTGCCGTCGTGGAAGCGGGCGATAGGGGCATCGATGTAGCGGGCACTCCAGACGTACTGGTTGTTGGTCACGGTGGCACCCTGACCATCGACGAAGCGCTCTTCGAGGAGTTGCCAATCCTGGTTGTAGAAGTAATGGGCGTGCGACATTCCGCTGACGATCTTCTCGATGCGTCGATTTGTCCCGTCGTACTGGTATTTAGCTATCAGGTCGCCCGGTTCGCCAGAATCGTCGGCGCGGACCTCTATGAGGCGGTTCCAGGCGTCATAGCGGTAATGGACGCGGGTGGTCCCGCTACCGGGTTTCGGGCCGGAGACCAGGTTGCCGGCGTCGTCGTAGCTGGGTGTGATCCAGCCGCCGGTGATGTTGGTGATTTCATTCACCGCATTGGCCGTTCGAGTCTGTGAATCACCATCGTTGTCGAAGGAACTGAAATTGCCGAGCCCGTCGAGGCCCCAGTACTGATCGAAGGCGTCGGCACGGACGCTATCGGTCAAGCGGTCCAGGCCGTCGTACGTGTAATCCTCGTCAAAAGCTGAGTGCAACTCGTTCGCGCGGCTCGTGCGGTTGCCGGCGCGATCATAGGTGTAGGAGTAGTGGTCGAGCACTACGTCGGGGTCCGCGCCGTAGTCGGTCCAGATCTGGTCCAGGACGCGGCCGAATCGGTCGAAGGCAGCGAAGTCGTTGCGCGTGTAATCGAGGTTCACGTCGATGTCTTCGTAATCCTCGGTGACGATCCGCCCCGCGCCAAGGTACTTGTACGCGGCGTAGGTGTTCGTGCCGTCGCCAATCGAAGCCAAGCGAGACATGATGTCGTCGATCGCTCCCGTCGTGCCGTAACCGTACTGGACCTGGCGGCTGTTGGGATAGGTGACCTGTGAAAGGCGGACGTGCTTGGCCACGCCGCCGGAAGCGCCGTCGGCGTAGGTGTGATCGGTGTGGAGCGTGTTGGCGTCGACCGCGCCGTCGTGCTCCTGGTACTCCCGAGCCACCTTTGCCCATCCATTGTATACGTACTGCACCTGGTTCACAGCCGTTGTGCCCGAGGTGTCGCTGAAGCTGGTCAGCGTCTCGCGGACCGAGCCATCCACGAGGCCCGAGGAGCCGAGGCTCGTGACGGTGTCGGCCGCCAGGCGTCCGGCGGTGTCGAACGTGTACTCGTGGACCACGCCCCGCTGATCGGTGGTACTGGTTGTGCGGCCCAGCCGATCATAGCTGGTCGAAACGTGGTCGCCGTTGTCGGTGGTGATCGTCCAGACCTTGCTGGTCGAGTCCTGCGAGAGGACGTCGTCGCTGTCGGGATAGACCGCGGCGGTCTGCCACGAGGCATTGATTGTCGACGTGTAAAGGTACTTGGTCGCCTGCGATTGCACGCCCTTGCCCGAGCCCTTGGCGTTGTAG
>JAMOAF010000896.1 GCA_023621895.1 Planctomycetota bacterium | reverse complement strand
GGTTGGCCTCCTTGCTGGTCGCTTCCCGAGACTCTTCGGTTTGGCGCTCGATCGCGGTCAGCGTGCGGTGCTTGACGCGGCGCGAACGGATGTCGATGAATCGCTGGTCGCCGGCCAGGGAGTCGAGCACGTTGAGGACAAACGTCACGTTGTCGAATTGCAGATTCAGCCCCGCTTCGGGATTGTCGCCCTGCTCGCGGAGTTGGAAGAACGCCCGGTGCAGCATGTCGATGTCGCTGACGAGGACAACGTCGAGCCGCGCCGGCTCCGCGTCCTTCTTCTTCTCGGTGTCGGCGTTCTTCTTGTCGGTGTCCTTGGCGTTCTCACCCTTGTCGTTGGCGTCCTTGGCGCCGGCATCCTTGTTGGGCGTTTCTCCCTTTTCATCTCCGTTACCGGAAGCTTTCTCCTCTTTCTTATCCTGCTCGCTTTTCTTAGCTTCCTCGGCTTTCTTGCCTTTCTCGGCGGCCTTCGGTTCCGCGGGCAGCTCACCCTCGATCCGCGCGGCCAGCACGTAGGTCGAACCGGTGGGGATCTGCGGACGATTCTCCTCGATCCGCATCATGCCGAACATCGCCATCGGCGCGATCCGCTGAACATCGACGGTCCCGGTCTTGGTTCCGGTCTGGACCAGCGGGGTGAAATGCATCCGCGTGGCGTTCAGGCCGCTGATCGATCCCGGGAACACGAAGAGCAACTGCTGGAGCTTCATCGTCGTCGGATCGTCCAGGTTGAACGGCCGCGACTGCGCGTCTTCGCCGCGATCGACGAAGACGAACTCCTCGTAGAGGTTGCTCAGTTTGGGATAGGGGTTGTAGGTCTGCCAGATCACGTTGCGGGCATTGAAATCGACGCCGAGCAGATCCCAGAGCGGCGTGATCTCGCCCTTCGGCTCCGCCTGCTGCCCCATCATCATCGCCTGGGGGCCGCCGGGCGGCCGTTTCGGGGCGGTTGTGCCCGGCACTTCGGCGGCAAACAGCGGGAACGGATCCTCGAAGATCGCCGTCGGCTGGCCCGACCGGACCGCCGCGAGGAAATTCTCCATCGGCTCGGGGGCGAGCGACGAAGGCTGGACCGCCAGCAGCACGTCGTAGCGCTCGTCGATCGGGCTGGCGGGATCGACCTCGGCCACGTCGTACTGCTTCTGCAACTCCTCGACGATCGGCCAGTTGGGGCTCGTCGACATGGCCTGCATGTTGAACTGGCCGTAGAGCCCCGCGTCGGTCTTCAGAATGCCGACCTTCTTCCGCTTCTGCTGAGTGACGGTGGCCAGCGAGCGAACCAGTTCGTATTCGACCGGAATCCCTCGATCGATGAACGGCAAAATCACCTTCTCCAGCCCGCTCGTGATGGCCACCCCGAGGAAAATGTTGTCCTCGGTGAACCGGCCGCGCTTCATGCTGAACACGCGCCGCGCCTGGATCCCGTAGCGCTGCTCCGCTCGAGCCGCCTCTTCCGAGAGCGGCTTGGTCGGGATGATCCGCAGGAGCACCTTGCTGCCGGCCTTGGCCTTCATCTCCCGCAGCCGGTTGAGCATGTCGAGGCGGGTCTGGACGTATGTTTCGGGCACCTCCGGGCTGACAAAGGCTTCAATCCGGATCGGGTGCGCCGCATCGAGACCGCCGAGGAGCTTCACCGTTTGGGGCGACAGCGAACTGAGCCGTTCGCTGGTCACGTCGCTGCGGAGATCGTGCCGGCCGGCGAGCGCGCAGAGATTCAAGCCGATCAGCAGCAGGGCGGCGATTTGAACCACGTAGAGAACATACCGCGGCACGCTCGAACTGCCCGCCCGCCAGTGCCGGGCGCTGATGAAGACCATGCTCAAGTAGAGCATCACGACGGCCAGCGTGGCGAAATACAGCAGGTGCGAGGCACTGAGGATTCCCCGCCCGAAGGCGGCGAACTGCTCGGCAACGCTCCATTGCTTGAGCAACGCACCGAAGGCGTCCGGCAGAATCGAATCGGCCCAGATGAGGAGCACCAGGGGTGCGTTGAACACGCCGCCGAGAATGTAGGCGATCGTCAGGTTCGCCGTCACGAACGAGGCCACCATGCCCACCGCCAGCATCGCCAGGCCGACGGCCCAATAGCCGATGTAGGTGCCCACCAGCAACCCCGTGTCGGGCTGGCCCAGCGTGTTCAGGACCCAGATGTTGCAGACCATCGAGAAAAGCAGCGAGACGGTATAGATCGCCACGCCGGCCAGGTACTTCGCCAGCACCACGTCCAGATCGCTTGCCGGAATGGTCAGCAGCAACTCGTCGGTCCCTTGGCGCCGTTCGTCGGCCCAGATGCCCATCGTGATCGCCGGCACGAAAACCAGCATGATGAACGGGAACCAGCGGTTCAACTGGTCGAGGTTCGCCAGGTTCCGGTTGAAGAACTCGTCCGGCAGGAAGGCCGCGATGGAGCTGAGGAGCACGAAGACGCAGATGAACACGTAGCCGGTCGGGCTCGTGAAATAAGCGACGAAATTCCGCTTGAAGACGGCAAGTAAGACTCTCGTATTCATGTGTTCTCGCCTGACTTGGGTCTTTCGTAGAGTGAGAGGTTGGGGGGAAAACAAGTCCGCGAACGCCTGGCCCGTGCCGCCGGAGCGGCCGGGATCACACGGCGGCTCCGGTCAACTCGCGGAAGCGGACGTCGAGCCGCGGGCTGCCCTGCGCGAAGGCCTGGACCGAATCGTCGAAGATCAGCTTGCCTTCGTTGATGAACAGTACCCGGTCGGCCATCGCTTCGACCTCCTGTAGGATGTGGGTCGAAAGCAGGACGGTCTTGCTCTCGCCGAGCTTGCGGATCGTTTCGCGGACGTCGTGAATCTGGTTCGGATCGAGCCCGGCCGTCGGTTCGTCGAGAATCAGGACGTCGGGCTGGTGGAGCAGCACCTGCGCCATGCCCACGCGCTGCCGGTATCCGCGAGAAAGCTTGCCGATCGGCTTGCCGATCACGCTCTTCAGAGCGCAAAGCTGCACCACTTCGTCGATCCGGTCGCGCTTCTCCGCTCCGCGGTAACCGCGGGCCTCGGCGAAGAACGAGAGCAGCCCGCGGGGCGTCATGTCGGGATAAAGGGGCCCGTTTTCCGGAAGGTAGCCCAGCCGGGCAGCCCCCTTGATGCGGTCGGTCGACATGTCATGGCCGGCGATCTTCGCCGTGCCGCGGGAGGTCGCAAGGTACCCCGTTAGCAGCTTCATCGTGGTGCTCTTGCCGGCGCCGTTGGGCCCCAAAAAGGCCACCACCTCGCCCCGGTGGACTTTGAAGGTCACATCCTCAATGGCGGCAAAACTGCCAAAGTACTTCGTAAGCCCCTCGGCCTCGATCATGGCAAGACCTTGCTGTTCACTCATCGCTTGGTCGCTCCGCACGTGAAGGTGCAATAGGTGGGAGAACTTGGGCCGGCGGACCCCGTGCCCGGTATGCTCAAACCAACGATTATAGCCCGGTGTTTTTCCCGATGCCACTCTCCGGCGGGCAAAACCCCGGCTGAGTGGCTGGCACACGGCCGCACCCGCCAGAAGCGGTCCGCGTGACGAAAGCGCCGCTCGCGGGGTTCCGAATGGCGGAAAGCCTCGCGGCCGTTACGCAGCACGCCGCAAAATGGTTCGCGCAAAAAGCGCGCCGCAGCCCGTAGGGTGGTGCAGAGCGGACCGACCCCAGGCGGCCGGAGGCGCCGCGCGCGGCTGCCCGGAACCGGACGATTCCGCTCGGCCAAGACGGCAGCGCCGCCCCACCATGAGCCCAACCACGAGATAACGCCGCAGCCCGTAGGGTGGTGCAGAGCGGACCGACCCCAGGCGGCCGGAAATACACCCCGCGGCTGCCCGGAACCGGACGATTCCGCTCGGCCAAGACGGCAGCGCCGCCCCACCGACGCCCACCCACGAGACAACGCCGCAGCCCGTAGGGTGGTGCAGAGCGGACCGACCCCAGGCGGCCGGAGGCGCCGCGCGCGGTTGCACGGAACCGGACGATTCCGCTCGGCCAAGACGGCAGCGCCGCCCCACCGTGAGCGTGCGAAAAACGTCCTATACCGCGCCTCGGTGGGCCGCCGCTCCCGCCATGGCCATGCCGGCGTTGTCTCTGAACGAAGGCTCGACGGGCAATTCAACCCCCGAGGGGATGGGCCGCGTTGGACCACCCTACGGCAGATTGCCCCGCCCTTCCGGGTCTTGCCGGAACGTGATGTGGCGGAGCCAGCGGGCGTCGTCCGTCTCCGGAAAATCGGTGCGGACATGGCAACCCCGCGTCTCCGTGCGTTCCAGAGCACTCTGGATCATCAGCCGTGCGACGCAGAGCATGTTCTGCAATTCCCACCCGCCGGGATCGTAGAACTGGTCGGCCAGCACGTAGCTCGACCAGCGATCGATGTTCTCCACGGCGTCCTTGAGGCCGTCGGCATCCCGCCGGACTCCAACGTCGCGCCACATCAGGCTCTTCAGCGAGTTGCGGATGTCGATCAGGTCGAGATTCTCGGGCGTCGGTGCGACGCGGGGATTGCTCAAGGGGAGCGCCCGGAAGTCGTCGTCGACCTCCGCGGCCGCACGAGAGACCCCCTCGCCCGCGACCACGCCGTGGACGAGCGCTTCCAGCAGACTGTTCGATGCGAGGCGGTTGGCGCCATGCAGGCCGCTGGCCGTCACCTCGCCGGCCGCCCAGAGCCCCGGCAGCGTCGTGCGGCAATCCATGTCGATTGTCACCCCCCCCATCATGTAGTGAGCCCCGGGGCGGACGGGAATCCGATCCTTGGTGATGTCGATGCCGAATTTTTCGCAGATCGCGGCAATCCCGGGAAAACGCGCACGAACCACCGCCGGATCGAGGTGGTTCAATTCAAGATACACGCTCGGGTGGCGTGTCCGTTCCATCTGGCTGACAATCGCCCAACTGACCACGTCGCGCGGCGCCAGTTCGGCTCGCTGGTCGTACTCCGGCATGAATCGATGCCCGCTGCGGTCGATCAGGTACGCTCCCTCGCCGCGCATGGCTTCGGTGATCAGGTGCCGGCTGCTCCCGGCGATATACAGGACGGTCGGGTGGAACTGCACGAATTCCATGTCGCGGAGCTCGGCCCCGGCCCGGTAGGCCATCGCCAGGCCATCGCCTGTCGCCACGTCCGGGTTGGTCGTCTCGCGGTAGAGCTGCCCGGTGCCGCCGGTGCAGAGAATCGTCTCCTTGGCCCAGATCAGGGTTTTGCCGTGGCGGTGGTTCCAGACAATCGCGCCGCGGCAGACACCGTCGCAGGTTAGCAGGTCGATCGTGAAGGTGTTCTGCCAGAGTTGCACGTTCTCGGCCTTCTCGGCACGCTCGATCACCGCCCGCATCACCTCCTTGCCTGTCGCATCGCCCAGGGCGTGGGCGATCCGCTCCCTGCCGTGCCCTCCCTCGCGGCCCAACGCGAGCTGGTCGCCCGAGGTGTCGAAATGCGCCCCCCAACGGATCAGTTCCCGAATCTGCTTAGGCCCTTCGCGGACGATTCGCTCCACAACCTGCCGGTCACAGAGCGCCCCGCCTGCCGTAAGCGTATCCGCCACGTGCTCCTCGAAGCTGTCGTGCTCGGAGAGCACCGTGGCAATTCCGCCCTGGGCGTGGGCGCTGTTCGATTGCCAAATGCTGTCCTTGGCAACGACGAGAACCGACCGTTTCGGGTCAACCGCCAGCGCGGTGCGCAGGCCGGCCAGCCCGCCGCCAATCACCAGAACGTCAGTGAAAAAATGCGGGACTTCTTTGGGATGGAAAGGGGCGAGATAGCGGGGAACCGGAATCGAATTCATCGTGATGCGAAGTGGCGGGAGGGGGTGAAATCGTTTGTCTTCAACTGACTCTTGCGGCATTGATCTTCCCGCATGGGCCGAAACGATCTCCAGATTCTAACCCCCACGAAGCCTGCCCGCCCAGGGTACCGCTCATTGGTGGGGTGCCGTGGGAGCCACGCACGGGTACTGTCCCTTTCCCGGCGGCGCTCACCGGCTCCCTGAGCCGACCGATCGCGTATACTCCTGGAACTGTTCGCGCCAGGCGGGCGGTGGGTTCGACCGGATTGCTTCCGTTTTCCGCAGATTGTCCGCCTCAACGCCGCCGGACTTCAGCGCAGTTCCCGACGGGCGGAGCCCCAGACTTCGGAGCGCGTCGTCCAGCTCCTTCCGCGGGCTATCGCCGCCCGGCCCCGACTGCCGAGCGTCGGCCTTCATCTTCTGCCATCGTCGGACAAATCGCGCCAGGTCGTCGCGGCTCCAGCCGAGCCGGTCAAGCAATTGCTGATCCGGCTCTGATTTCTGCAATTGGTCTTCGAGATACTCCAGCGCCAGATCGGTCGCCTTGTCGGCATATTCCTTGATTGGGTCCGAGCCCTCCGCGGCTGGACTTTCGGTCCCCTCGCCGGACGTGCCGGGGCCGCTCGACGCGCCGCCCGACTTCGGATTGCGCGGGCCGCTCGGCCCCTGCTGCGGCTGGTCTCCACTGGATGGTTCTCCGGCGCCCTTGCCGGGCATCTGCGGCGAGGTCTGGCTGTCCTGGCTGTTCTGGGTGTCTTGGGGCCTGCCATCGGCGTTCTCTCCCGGCTTGGCGCCCTGTTGGCTCCGCTCGCCTCCGCCCGAGCCCTCGGGCTTTGCCGCTGAACTGCCCGTCGTTTGATCGGTCGGCGATTGAGCGCCGCCGCGCGTGCCCGTCTCCCCCTGGCCTTGCTCGCCGCCTGGTTGGCCGCCCTGGTCGGCGGGCGTACTGCTGCCGGGATTGCCGAGGCCCTGCTTGTCGGAGTCCTGCCCGCCGCCCTTGCCGCCCCCGCCGGATCGGTCTCCGTCACTTTGCTTGTCGGCTTGGGAATCCGACTGTTTCTGGCTGATCGAAGGGGATTGAGGCTCGCCTGCCTGCTTCTGTCCTCCCTCATCTCCGCCGGTTGGCTTCTTTGTCTTGGGCTGGTTGGCGCCCTGGGGGATGGGGCTTGGCTGGTCGGGCCCGGCCGGGCGGCTCTGCGCCTGCCCCTGGCCCGGCTGAGGCGAGCCTGGCTGGGGTTTCTCCGTTCCAGCGGGTTGCTTTTCCGCGGGACTCTGTCCTGGTTGCCGCTCGGCCGAACTGGTGTCGGCGCCCTTGATCTCTTCGGGCTTCAGCGGCGGGCCGTCGCTGACTTGCTGGTCTTTGGACGCCTTGCCCTCGCCCGGTCGCCCGGTCGGGGTGCCGCCGGCGGCGTCGCCTTCGGTCTTGGGCGCGGGCTCCTTAGACGGTTCAGCGGGTTTTGATGTCGGCTGCCCGCCCGCTCCTTCGGCTCCTGGAGATTTCTGGCTTGAATCGCCCGCCGCTTCCTCATCCGCCGCTTTTGCCATGCGATTCGGGGCAACTCCCGATTCTCCCTGGTGCTCCTTGGCGCCCGGGGTCTCCTCCCCGGGCTGCGGCTGCCCATCCTGATTGCCGCCGTCTTGCGATTGCGGGCTGGGTTTGGCCTGCGGACCGCTTTGCTGAGAACCGCCCGCCCCGTTGCTTCCTTCAGTGGCCTGGTCTTTTTCTCGCTGTTTCAGGACCTCCTCGAATACCTCGCCGGGGTTCGATTCGCCGTCGAGCGGCTCCTTGCGCGTTTCCGCCTGCTCGCCTTGTTGCGCGGCCGGAGAGCTGCCCGGCTCGGCCTGGTTCTCGGCCCCGCCCTTTTGCTGGCCGGATGCGGCCGACTCGCCCGGCGGGCCCTTTTCGTCGCCCTGCTGCGATGCCTGGTCCGCATCGCCCTGTGTTTTCTCCGGCGTCTTCCCCGCCGGGCCGTCTTCTTGGCCCCCTTGCGAACCTTTTCCAGCCTCCTGTTGCTTCGGCGCTCCCTGGTCGCCGGTTTCTCCACCGGAAGGCTCCGGCTGGCTGGGGTCTTTCTGTTCCGATGCAGCCTCGGGGGGCTTGGCGTTGCCGACGTTCTCTCGACCTGCCGACGGATCGCCGGCCTCGGCCGGCTTGGCCGCTTGTGCGCCTTGGGGCTGGCCAGGCTGGCCCCCTTCCGCGCCCTGGTTCGCCGCGCGGTCCACCTGCTCCGGCGGGCCGATTGTCAACCACCGCCGGTCCGTCTCCGTGCGATTTCGCTCCGGTTCACGATTGTCTTCCGCTTCGGCCCAGTAGAGCACCTCGTCGCCGGGTTGAAGCCCCAGTTCCTTCGGTTTCAGCCGGTACCTGGCGTTGAATCGGCCTTCGAAACCGCGCGCCGGGGCTACACGATCAAGCAGCGCTGGGATCGGCAGGCGAATATCGTTCGCTTCTCCACGGATTGCCACGCGCCTGAGCGAGAAATCGGGATCTTGCGCCTCCAGCGCCAATTCAATCCAGCCGTCCAGGGGCACCCTGGCGCGGTCCGCCGGCGGATCGACCAGCCGGATTTCCGGCGCTGCGTCGGCTAGCACTTCGATCTGGTGGCGAACCGGGTCGAGGTTCTCGCGCCGCTCGCCCGTTTCCGCCTCCGTGAACCGCAACTGGTACCAGCGCTGCTCGTTTTTCGAGTCGTTCTTCACGGCGCGCAGGGTTAACTCCCCAACGGCCCGCTTGCCCTCGGCGCGGATTCGAATCCGCCGCGCGCGGTCGCCGTTCAGTTCGATTTCGGCCGACTGGATTTGCCGGTTCGCCAATGCCTCCAGCGTTACCCGCGTGCCGTCGATTGCCCGCAGATCGGCCGTGTCAGTGACGAACCGCTCGGCGATGCCCGTATAGGCCGGATACTGATACCGCGCGGACTTGAAGAGGATCGTCGGCGGGACCTCCATTTGCATCATGAACTCGCGCGTGCGGTTGTCGCCCGCGACCAGATAGTAGCGAAGCGTCTGCTGCAATCCGGCCTTGCCGGGCGGGAACCGGCATTCGAAGCGGGCAAGCCCCGCCGCCCGTGTCATCGGCACCGCCTGGTCCACGATCTGGCCGTCGTCGCTCGAATAGCGGACCAAGACCTGTTCGCCCGACCGGAGACCCTCAACCACGGCGGAGATCGTCGCCGAACGGCCCTGATAGACCACGGTGTCGCCGGGCTCGACCTGGTCGATCCGCACGCGGGACGGGGCATCGATTGTCGCCCACGGCCAGAGAATGCGGCCAAACGACGGCATCGGACTCTTCGGCGAGAACACAAGATACGCCGCCAAGACCGCCAGAAGCGCCACCAGCACGTAACCCC
>JAMOAF010000940.1 GCA_023621895.1 Planctomycetota bacterium | reverse complement strand
TCCCACTACATCACCGGCTCAACCCCTCCGCAAAATCCCGCCGGCTTGCCCGGCGGATCATTCGGCTTCCCACTACATCACCGGCTCAACCACTCCCAAAATCCCGCCGGCTTGCCCGGCGGATCGTTCGGCTTCCCACTACCTCACCGGCTCAACCTCGCCCAAAATCCCGCCGGCTCGCCCGGCGGATCGTTCCATGCAAAATCCCGCCGGCTTGCCCGGCGGATCGTTCGGCTTCCCACTACCTCACCGGCTCAACCTCTCCCAAAATCCCGCCGGCTCGCCCGGCGGATCATTCGGCTTCCCACTACCTCACCGGCTCGCCCTCTCCCCAAAATCCCGCCGGCTTGCCCGGCGGATCATTCCATGCAAAATCCCGCCGGCTCGCCCGGCGGATCGTTCGGCTTCCCACTACATCACCGGCTCGCCCTTTCCCCAAATCCCGCCGGGATGTCAGAGCAGGACTTTCAAATTTGGGGCAGCCCCAAATCAGCCCAGCGAAGAGCGCAGCGGCGACAGCCGCGCTCACGCCGTGGCTGGGTCTCCGTCCTCCGGCAAAGGCCGACGTGCACCCCGTGACCCGGAGGGGGGGTGACCTGACCTTGACCATCCGCGACGATTGTGAGACACTCCGCGCCCCGATTTGGCCACTCCCGCGCGGTCTCGGCGTTCGCTTTCTTGGCGCACGGGGTGTGCCATGCGCCGGCCGGTTCGTGGGCGGCGGCATCGGAGGCCGCTTGAAGGAAGGAAGACACCCATCATGCGCGAGCGACGGATCGCTGTGAAAGGCCTCTCGGGCGAGGACCCCGTGAGGGTCCTGTTCATCGTCGGTTGCGGCCGGAGCGGGTCGACGATTCTCGACACGGTGCTCGGCAATCACGCGGCCATCGAGAGCGTCGGCGAAGCGTGCCACCTGGCCGAGAAGGCCTGGTTCAGCGAAGACACTTATTGCGCTTGCGGCAGGCTGGGACGAGAGTGCGACTTTTGGGCGGAGGTCCGGCGATGCTGGAACCGCCGCGTGGGCGAGGTCGACATCGCCGACTACGTGGCGATGATCCGCCAGATCGAGCCCCGCCTGCTCTGGCTGCCGAAGCTTAAGAAGCAGCTTGATCGGCGCGATCCGCGGCACCTTGAATATGCCCAACTGACGGCCAACCTGCTGGCCGCGATCCGCGACGCCAGCGGGTGCAACCTGGTCGTCGATTCGTCAAAACGAGCTTCCCGTGCCCTTGCCTTGTCGATGGTCGAGGGGGTGGACTTGTACCTGGTCCACATGGTTCGCGACTGCCGCGGCGTAGCCTGGTCAAGCAAGAAGCAATTTCAGAAAGACGAAAAGGCGGGCATCTCGAAAGACGACCAGGGGAAAAAAGTCACCCGGTCAGCAATGATCTGGAACGTCGCCAACGTCGTGTCGGCGTGGCTCCGCCGCTATCTGCCCGCCGATCGCTCGATGCGGCTCCGCTACGAGGATTTTGTCTCCCGGCCGGAGGTTGAACTGGGCCGGATCGGCGAATTCGTCGGAATCGATCTCGGGCCCCTGGCGGCGGCAGTCACCGCCGGCGCGCCGATGGGGCTCGGCCACACGATTGCCGGGAACCGGATTCGCATGTCCGGCAGCGTGCGGCTGAAGCCGGACATCGAGTGGATGGAGAAGCTCACCCTGCTGGAGCAGGCCGAGTGCTGGGCGGCCTCCGGCTGGCTGATGGCCTCTTACGGCTACCGCTGGCGGGCCGGGGCGGCGCCGGCCGCCGAGCACCGCCGCGCGGCGTAGGCGCGCCCGGATGGAAAACGAATCCACGAGAGAGAATCTTTTTGGGGACATGAAACGCGTGAGCAGTCAGCCGGCTCGCAGCCGTCAGGAAATCAGTCCGCATCGCGGCGGCCAATTGCCGCCAGCCGGCGGCGCCGGGACCCAGGCCGCCCGGCGGCGGACCCGCCGCGGCCTGCTGCCCGCACTCTCAATGGGACCGCTGTCGCTAAGGCTCAACTTCTCGTGGACGTTGTTTGGCAACCTCGCGCAGGCGGTCTGCCGCTATGTTACCCTGGTTCTGCTGGTGCACCTGTGCGGCCTGTCATCTGCGGGACTCTATGCCCTGGCGATGGCCCTTTGCACCCCGATCTGGTCGCTGGCGCTGCTCGGGCTGCGCGGCGCGCTCACGACCGACGCGGAGGACGAGTTTGCCTTTGCCGACTACCTGGCGGTGCGATTGATCTCCTCGGCAGTAGCCATGATCGCCATCACCGTGGCGGTCCTCATGGGCGATTACAGCTCAGACGCGGTGGCGATCATCCTGCTGGTCGCCGCGGCCAAGTTCTTTGAGAACCTGAGCGAGATTTTTCACGGGCGGCTCCAGCAGAACGAGCGGATGGACCGAGTGGCCATCGCGATGGCGATCCGCGGCCTGGCGGGCGTTGTCTTGATGTTTCCGGCGGCCGTGCTGACCGGCAACGCCGTGGCCGTGGTTGCGGCCTTTCCGGTCGCCATGGGGCTGACGTTTTTCTGCTGGGACTTGCCGTGCGCGGCGATGCTCGATCGAGCCGGCGGCAACAGCGGAAATCAACCGGGCTTCTGGCGGGCGCCGCTTCGCTGGTCGGTCCTCGGCCGGCTGAGCATCGTCGCGCTGCCGATCGCGATTTCCGGATTCCTCGTCTCGCTGATCCCCCAGTTGCCCAAGTACGTGATCGGCAGCCTGCTCGGCCCCGAGACGGTCGCCGTCTACACGTTGATCGCCTACTGGATCACGCTGGGGATGACGATTGTCACCGCCCTGGGCAATACGGCCGCTCCACGACTGGCCAAGTACTATGCCGCGGACCAGGATCGAGCCTTCGCCAGGCTGCTCACCCGGATCATGCTCCTGGTGGCCGCCATGGGCGCGGCGGGAGTCATCGCCGCGCTCGGTCTGCCGCTCTTGGGCGCGGACCTGCTGGCGCGACTCGGGCCGGGCGTGGCGGACCTGCCGCGAGTGGTCCTCTCGCTGAGCGTATTTGCTGCCATGCTGTACTTGACCGGGCCCTTGGGGCGAGCGCTCAACGCAATGCGACGCTTCTGGGGCCAGGTCGCGACGCGCTGCGTGGGCATCGCCCTCGCCCTGGCGCTGCTCCCCCGGATGGTCGGCGCACGCGGCCTGGCCGGCGCGGCCGACGCAATGGCGATCAGCTCGGCCGTCGTCGCCGGGCTGTTCTTCTTCAATGTATGGAAACTGCTCGCTATTCGGGCGGGCGAGCGGGCGCCGCTGTGGACCGGAAAGGCTGCCTAGACGATGTGCGGAATCTTCGGACAAATCACGCCAGGCCGGCCCGTCGATCCAATCGCCTGCCTTGCCGCCGTCAACTCGATGCGGCATCGCGGTCCCGATGGACTGGGGATCGCGGCCGGGCGGCTCGCCCGGCAAGCGGCCGAATTTGCCCGAGATCCGGAGAGCGGCACCGTGGCCGCTCGATGCGCCCGGTCCCACGCCGACTTCTTCCTCGGGCATCGCCGGTTGGCCGTGGTCGACCTGGCCGAGGCGGCATGCCAGCCGATGGCCAATGAGGACGGCACGGTCTGGGTCGTCTTCAACGGCGAGGTCTACAACCACCAGAGCCTCCGCGAGACGCTCGCCGCCCGCGGCCACCACTTCAAAACCGACCACAGCGACACCGAGGCGCTCGTCCACGGATACGAGCAGTGGGGCGAGCAGCTCCTCGATCGGCTCCGGGGGATGTTCGCCCTGGCGGTGCTCGACCTCGGGCGGCGGCGATTGCTTCTAGCCCGCGACCGATTTGGTGAAAAGCCGCTCTACTATCGCCGGCACGCCGGCGGGATTGCGTTCGCTTCGGAAATCAAAGCGCTCGCGGCGCTCGCGGAGGTCAAAAGGGAGGTCAACCCGGCGGCACTGGTCGACTATGTCAGCCACGGGTTCATCCCCGCCCCGCGGACGATCCTCGCAGGGGTGTTCAAACTCCGCGCGGCCGAAGCGATCATGCTCCGGCTGGACGATCCCGAACAAGCCCAGCCTCGGCGCTACTGGGGCCTGAAATACCTTGCGGAGGACCACCGCAGCGAGAGCTTCTGGCAGGAGGAGTTCGACGAGGAGTTGGGCAGGGCCGTGCGAATGCGGCTGATGAGCGATGTGCCGCTGGGGCTCTTCTTGTCCGGAGGACTGGATTCCACCACCGTTGCGGCGGAGGCCTCGCGGGCGGCGGCCGAACCGCTCCACAGTTTTTCGATCGGGTTTGCCGATCCCCGCTACGACGAATCTCCCTGGGCCGACCAGGCGGCCGCGCGGTTTCATACCGAACACCATCGCCGCATCGTCAGCCCCAGCGACCTGCTCGACGGCGCGGAGGCCGTCGCCGGCATTTTCGATGAGCCGTTTGCCGACTCCAGCGCGGTGCCGACCTACCTGGTTGCCAGGTTGGCGCGAGAGCACGTCACGGTGGCCCTTTCGGGCGACGGAGGCGACGAGCTCCTCGCTGGCTACACGCGTTACGCATTCCTCGAGCGGATCGGCCGGCTGGTCGACCGCTTTCCCTGCTGGATGGTCCGCGCTTTGGGCGCGCCCCTGCGGTTCTGGCCCGAACAGCTCAGGGGACGCGGACTGGCCGACATGATTCTGCCTGGCCTGGAGGCGAGATATCGCCGCGTCTTCTGCGACGACGGCCTCCGCGGCCAGATGCGGCTCGAGGCCCGTTGCGGCTGGCGGAACACGATTCCGGAAGCGTGGAACGATGAGGGCGGCTCCGCGATCGACCGGATGTGCTCGATGGACCGGCAGGTCTACATTCCCGAAGACCTGATGGTCAAGGTCGATCGGACCAGCATGCACGTGTCGCTGGAGGCCAGGGCCCCGCTTCTGGACCACAAACTGTTCGAGTTGGCGGCGCGGATGCCCTTGCGGCTGCGGTTCGACGGCCGGGTGGGCAAACTCCCCTTCCGCGGGAACCTGGCCCGGCTCGTGGGGAGCGAGTTCGTCGACCGGCCCAAACGCGGGTTCTCCGTGCCGCTGGGGCGGTGGTTTCGCCACGAGCTGCGCGGCCCCGTACGCGACGCGGTGCTGAGGCGCGGCGGGATCGTGGCCTCGCTGTTTCCCGGCCGGGCCGTGCGGCGATTGCTCGACGGGCACGAGCGCGGATCGCGGGACCAGAGCCCCCGGCTCTGGAAACTGCTGATGCTCGACGCGTGGGAACGGAAATTCCAAGAGGCGGCGGCCCTTCGACCGGCCGCCCCGCTTCAGGTGCCGCGAGCCGCGTGAAATGGTGAACCGCTGGCGGCGCCGGCAAACCGAGAGACCTTGCGGTTAAACCGATGTTGAGCGAACCGACCAGAGTGCTGCACGTTTTCGGCCGCCTCGGACGCGGCGGGGCGCCGATGCGCACGCTGGAGGTCTTGCGCCACCTCGACCCGCGACGCTACGCCCTGGTCTTCTGCACGCTCTCGGATGTCGTGGGCGATTTCCAGAAAGACATCGAAGCCTGCGGCGGCCGGGTCGCCCGCCTGCCTTACGGCCTCGTCCGCTTTCCCGGCCGATTCCGTCAGCTTCTGCGCAGCGAGCGGTTCGGCGTCGTCCACTCCCACGTGTACTACCAGTCGGGCAACATCCTGCGGCTGGCCGCGCGCTGCGGCGTTCCGGTCCGCGTGGCCCATTTCCGCAGTTCCAGGGAGAGTGCAAAGGCGACGCTCCGCCGGCGCCTCCAGCGCGTCGTTCTGCGGCGGTGGATCGACCGCTTCGCCACCGATATCCTGGCCGTCAGCGAGGAGGCGATGGCCGAGGCGTGGGGACAGTCGTGGCGGCAGGATCCGCGCTGCCGCGTGGTCTACAACGGGCTCGATCCGCAAAGGTTCGCCGCGCCCTCCGACCGCCAGAGCGTGCTCCAGGAATTCCGCCTGCCGCAGGATGCCTACCTCTGCATCCACGTCGGCCGGTTGTCGGCCGCCAAGAACCACGATCGGCTCGTGCGGATCTTCGCCGCCCTCGCCCTCCGCCGCCCGGAGGCCCGCCTGCTGCTGATCGGCTGGGGCGAGAAACGGATCGAGGATGCGCTCGCGCGCCGCATCGAGGAGTTGGGGATCGGCCACCTCGTGTGCCGGTGCGGCGAGCGGAGCGACGTGCCGCGGTTGCTCAAGGCGGCCGACGTCCTGGTGTTCCCCTCGCTCTGGGAGGGGCTCCCCGGGGCGGTGCTCGAGGCCTGCGCCGCCGGCACGCCCGTGGTGGCCAGCGATCTGCCGTCGATCCGCGAGATCGCTTCGCGCCTCGGGGGTATCGAGTTGGTTTCGCTGGACGAATCGGATCAAGCCTGGGCGATGCGGGCATCCTGCCCGCTGGTTGTAAGAAACGCCGGCCGCGGCGGTTCGGTCCGGCTTCCGTTGGGCGAGAGCGTGTTTGGGATCGGGACGTGCGTTGATGCCATGTGTTCGATCTGGGATCGGCCGCCAGGCGGCCTGCCGGTGGGAGATTGATGCCGATGGCTCGGCTTGCCTTGGCAATGGTTTTTGTGACCTCGGCCTTCGGGTTCCTGCTTCCCAAGTTTTGGGAACTCCTGGGCCGGCCGCCCGTGCTGTTCGTCGACTTGGCGCTCTGCCTGCCAGCGGTGCTCTTGGGCAGTTTTTATTGGTGGAAAGGCCGCTGCTTTTCGAGCACCTGGCCGGTGGTGCTGTGCATCGGGCTGGTCTGGCTGAGCCTCGCCTACCCCGGCAATGTGGAAGTCACGCGGGGCACGTTCATCGCCGCGCTCGTGACGCTCCCGCTGCCGGTCGCCGCGCTCGTTGTCGAGAAACGCGCCTGGGCCTTCTGCGCGCAGGTCTACGTCTGGGCCAACGCCGCGGCAATGCTGGCGGCCCTCTGGTTCGAGTCGCGGGTGGAGACGAGTATCGTCGCCGCGCTCGGCCGCTTCGGATTCCTCGCCGCCAAGGACGGCGCCAGCCGGATGGGAAACCCCAACCAGGTGGGCGGGCAACTGGCCCTGGCCGCGGTCCTGGCCTTCGTCCTGTACCTGAAGGAGCGAGGCGGCCAGCAGCCCCAGCCCGGAAGCCGCCGGATGCCGGAAATCAACCTCGCCCTGATGATTCTCCTTTCAATCGGCTGCATGTTGACCGCGTCGCGCGGCGCGTTTGCCAGTTGGCTGTTCGGCGTCGGTGCGCTGTTCGTCTGGGGGACGCGGGCCCTGCCGCTCTGGCGAATGAAAGACCTGCTGGCGATCTCCATGACGGGCCTGTTGTTCGCCATGCTCCTGATGACGGCCGGAGGGACGACCCCCTGGGGCCGGCTCCAGGAGCGGTTCGGCGACGGGCGATCCAACGGAAGCCTGTCGGGCCGGACGGAGATCTGGACGGCCGCGATGAAGGCCTGGAACTCGAATCCCGACTTCCTCTGGCGCGGGACCGGAACCGGAATGGCCGACGACGTGCTTGGCCAGTTTACCCCTTCGGCCGTGGAAGACGAACAGGGAGTGCTGCGAAAGAACTGCCACAACGCGTTCGTCGAATGGGCATTGAGCCTGGGTTTTCTCGGGCTGGCGGCCGGAGGCTGCCTGGCCGCCAGCGCCGCCTACCAGGCGATCCGGCTCGACCGCCGGGAAGCCAACGTCGGCCGTTTGGCGATCCTCGGATGCGTCGCGCTGTTTGCCATGGGCGCCGTCTCGTACCGCCATGAATGCTGGCCGGCAACCGGCACGCTGGTGCTGGCAATGCTCAGCGAGCCACGCGGTCGCCGCACGCCGCTCGTTCGAATCGGAAGCCAGTTGGCAAGTCCTGAACCGCCGCGGCCGAACGTGCTTTCCCGCCGCAAAGCGGAACCGGCCGCGCTTCCGCCACTCGATTCAGTCGCCGCCCCCCCGGCGATTGCCCACCGCGGCCACGGAGGAGTCGGGCCGTGATTCTCCTTCATGCCGCACCGATCGATTGGAAGCAGTTGGCCGGCCCGAACGCGAGCGTTCCGGGCCTGGTCGCGGCGCAGAACGCGCTCCGCGGAGTCAGCGCCGCGCTGCTGGCCACCGTGCCCGGCGTGCCGCCGCCCTGTACCTTTCCGGTGTTTGGGGTCGAGTCGGTGCGGACGAATGGCCGATTGGCCCTTCCCTCGCCTTTCGACAAGCCTGACCTGGTCATCTTCCACAGCACTTACATCCCGCTCCATGCGGCAATCGCCCGGTGGCTCAAGTCGGAGTCGATTCCCTACTTGATTTGCCCGCGCGGCGGCATGACTCGCTATGCCCAGGCCTCGAAGCGGTGGAAGAAGGCGGCCGGCAATGTGCTGTTTTTCAACCGCATGGTTCGCGGCGCCCGAGCATTGCACTGCCTGACCAGCGGCGAGGCCGAGGCGTCGTGCGATTGGAGAAAGCCGGCCCTGGTGGTGGGAAACGGAGTCGAGCTACCGGCGCCGGCGAGGCTCCGCGCGGTCCGCCAACCGCTCCGCGCCGCCTTCATGGGGCGGCTCCACGTCGATCACAAGGGGCTCGACCTCTTGGTTGACGCCTGCGGCCTGATTCGCAACGCCTGGGTCTCGGCCGGAGCAAGCCTGGAGATTCACGGGCCGGATTGCGGCGGCAGCGCCGCCGAACTGAGAAAGAGAATCGCGCGCAATGGAGCTGGAGAGGTCGTCGACCTCAAAGGCCCGGTCCTGGACCGGGACAAGGCCAGGTTCTTCAACTCAATCGACGTATTCCTTCACCCCTCGCGGACCGAGGGGCACCCAATCGCCGTGCTCGAAGCATTGGCTCACGGCGTGCCCTGCCTGCTGACACCCAACACGAACATGGCTGAAGAAGTCGTCGCCGCCGGGGCCGGCTGGGTGGTCGAGGCCACTCGCGAGGGGGTTGCCCGTGGGCTCTTGAAACTCCTGGACTTAAGCGCCTCGGAGTTGGAGACCGCCGGAAGAAACGCCCGATGCCTGGCCGAGGATCGCTACACCTGGCCGATGATTGCAGAGCGGTCGATCGACGCCTATCGCCGTTTTGCCGCCTAAAAAACGCGCGTTGCTCCTCACCTTCCCCCCTCCCACCTCGTTCCCCCCCCACCTCGTTCCCAAGCTCCAGCTTGGGAACGCTCGCCTGTGGCCACCACCCCCACCTCGTTCCCCCTCCCACCTCGTTCCCAAGCTCCAGCTTGGGAACGCTCGCCTGTGGCCACCACCCCCACCTCG
>JAMOAF010000891.1 GCA_023621895.1 Planctomycetota bacterium | reverse complement strand
CGTGTCGAGGTCTTCCAACGGCGCCCCGATCCAATCGCCGGCGGGCGAATGGCCACGAACTGAATTCATTACGTTTCACCTCCCTACCATGCCGTCCAACCGCCATCGATCACCAGGTTCTGGCCGGTCATGTAACTGCTGGCGTCGCTGGCCAGGAAGACGACGGCGCCTTTCAACTCGTGCGGCAGTCCCATCCGCTTCATCGGACTGTGCTCGGTCAGCCGGCGGACCATCTCGGCCGGGGCTTTGGGCGAGGGAAACGGCCCCGGGCTGAGGCAGTTGACGCGGACACGGTCGCCCGCCCAGTAGACCGCCAGGTGCCGGGTCAAGTGGACGACGCCCCCTTTGAGCGCGTGATAGGCCACGGGGCTCGCCGGGCAGACGCCGCGGTAAGCATCCGGGTACGAGCCAACCAGCCCGTACATCGATCCCAGCATGATCACGCTCGCCCCGGCGCCGCGCGCCACCGCGTGTTCGCGCATCCGCCGGGCGAGAAGGAAATAGCCGGTGGCATTGGCCAACTGCCGCGTGAACTGCTCGGCGGTGACTTCGGTCCAGTCGGCGGCCAGCGCCTCGTGGCCGTTATTGACCAAGACGTCGAGGCCGCCCATCCGCTCCGCGGCTAGCGCGAACCCGGCGTCGATCGAGGCCTCGTCCATGTGATCGAGCTGGATCGCCTGGTGGGCGGCGTCGCAGCAGGGCAGAGTCGCCGCGACGGCCTCGGCACGCTTCGGGTCGCGGCTGCTGACGGCCACGGCCGCGCCGGCTTCGGCCAGCGCCCTGGCCATGGCGCCGCCGAGATAACCGCTCGCCCCCGTGACCAGCGCCCGCTTGCCCCTTAGACTCAGCAGATCGCCGACGGTCGGCTCGCTCGATTGGTGATTCGTCATTGGTGGTTGGTGGTTGGTGGTTGGTGGTTGGTGGTTGGTGGTTGGTGGGTGGTGGGTGGTGGGTGGTGGTTGGTGGGTGGTGGGTGGTGGGTGGTGGGTGGTGGGTGGTGGGTGGTGGTTGGTGGGTGGTGGGTGGTGGTTGGTGGGTGGATGGTTATTCGACCTTCACCCACGTTCCTTCGTTGATCGATGCCAATATGGCGAGGCTCGTCCGGAGCGTATCGGCGGCCTCCTGCAACGTACAGGCCGGCTGGACCTTCCCCTCCACCAGGTCCAGAAATGCTTGGGCCTGCGCGATGAACAAATCGTCGCGCTGGAGCCCGGCAAAACACTCTTCCTCCCACGGCCCGTCGGGCCGGGTCATCCACGCCCAGCGGTGCCGGTGCAACTCAACGCGGCAGGTGCCCCGCTCGCAGACGACCGTAATCGTCGTTTCATTGGGGGCCTGGTGCTGGTTCAGGCTGTAGGAGGCGAGCACGTCGCCGTGCCGGGCGACCACGTGGACGGTGTCTTCCACGTCCACGCCTTCGAGCACCTGGTGCGCGGCGTCGGCCACGACGCGATCGGCGGGCCCGACCAGCCACCCGCCGGCATTGAGCAGGTGGGTCAGCGCGTCCTGCACGGCGCCGCCGCCGGTGGCCCGGTCCGCGTAGTAGATTTCCCGGTAAGCGGGCCGGTAGGTGGGAAAATGCTGGCCGGAGACGACGATCAGTTCGACCGGCCGCCCAAAACGGCCCTCGCCGACGGCCCCGCGGATTGCACCGAGCGCCGGATGATGCCGCAGGACGTAGGCCACCGCCGCCCGCCCGCCTCGCCGGGCCAGGATCGACTGGAGACGGTCCAATCCGTCAAGGCTGGTGGCCAGCGGCTTCTCGATCAGCAGGTGCATGCCGGCCTCGGCCAGGCTGGCGGACATCGGCAGGTGCAGATGGGCCGGCGTGGCAACCACCGCCGCGTCGTGCGGAGCGGCAAGCGCCGCCGGCAGATCGGCGTACGCTGCTGCAACGCCGTACTGCCGGGCGATCCTTTCCCGCAACGGCCTGTCCAGCTCGCAAATCGACAGCTCCGCTCGGCCCGTGGCCTGGAAGCACCGCAAGTGCCGCTCGCCGATCGATCCGGTCCCGACGATCAAGATACGTTTTGCTTCCGGCATCGCCTGGCCACCTGTTCTCGCGCGTCAAAGGCAAATGGATTGAAACTGCGGCGAGCGTGGTCGACAATCCTCGCCGCCGCGGCAGCCCCGGGCGCGGAGCAAAACGCGCGCCGATTGGCTATCGCCTGGCGCCGGCGCGCCTTATTTCACCAGGCCGAAGCGGTTCTCGAAGGTGAAGCCCAAGGGCCCCATCTCGCGCTGGACTTGCTCCAGCCCGCTCTTGATCATCACGATATCGGCCTGGTAACAAACGAGCCGGGCGCCCAGGTCCAGCAGCTCCCGCGCCTGCTTGACCGATCCGGCCGGACATCCCCAATTCTTGCCGGCCCGCCGGGCCGCCTCGGCGACCTTTCGCTTAGCATCCAAGGTTCGCTGGTCGTCCATGCGGCCGGGAGCCCCGCTGAGGATCGAATAGTCGCCCGGACCGAGCAACAGGATGTCCACCCCGTCGACGGCCGCGATCTCGTCGACCCGCTCCAGCGCCTCGGGCGATTCGATTTGCACGATCAGGAACGTCTGCCGATTGGCCTCGGCGACGTACTGGTCGATCGGCATCGTCAGGTAGGGCATATCCGGATTGCCGCCGTCGCACCCCCGGCGGCCCAGCGGCGCGAACCTGGCCCAGCCGGCGGCCTCCGCGGCCTCCCGGGCGTCGTCGCAGCGCGGATACATGATCCCCTGCGCGCCGGCTTCAAGCATCCGCTGCATTCGCATGAACTCGCCCTTGGCGGGCCGGGCGATGATGTCCGCGCTGCCGACCCGCGCGGCGCGCATCAACCCCGCCGCCGTTTCAAGGCTGTAGGCATGGTGCTCCATGTCCATCCAGATGCCGTCAAAACCCATCAGGCTGGCCAGCTCGAAAATCGATGGGTCCACCAGGTGCAGCGTGGTCACCAGCACCGGTTCACCCCGCTCGAGTTTCGCCTTGATACGGCTCGGTCGCATTTCGTGACCCCCTAGAATCCTCGTGGTGTGGAAATACCGAATCTTGTCCCCCTTTCGTCGCGCCCGGCGAAGGAGGCGTCCGCGCCAAAGACGAGCCACGGGGGGCTGGCGCGGACGAAATCATTCTATGGACCATCAAGATACAGCCGGCATCGCAACCCGTCAACGGATCAGGCCCCCCCCGCGCCGCTCCTCTTTCTCGATTCAGACGCGCAGGAACGTTTTGTTGCGATACATGTACCAGAGCAAGACCCACATGACGAGAAACGCCCCGGTCCAGGAGATGCCGTCGTACCAGGCCCCGGTGTACTGTTTCAGCCCCATCAGGAAGCGGTCGGAAACGGCCTTGTACGCGCCGTTGCACAGCGTCCAGCTCAGGTAGACGAAGATCGAGTTGGCCCCGATCACCACCAGCGGAAAGGCCCAGCGGCGGATTTGCCAGACGTCGATCACCAGGTAGAAAATTGCCAAGAGCAGAAAGCTCCAGCCGCCGGCCCAGAGCACGTAGGTGCTCGTCCAGCGGACCTTGACGATCGGGAAGGAGTAGCTCCAGAACCACCCGGCGGCCAGGCAGCCGACTCCCAGCAGGATCAAGCTGAGAACCTTTGCCGCATTGCCTCGCCCGCTGCGGAGCAGTTGGCCGGCCAGCACGCCGAGCATCGCCGTGGAGGCGTGCGTGCTGATGCCCAGAATCCACCCGATCCGCCACTTCGGCGCCTCCCACTCGCCAAGAATCTGCTGGTTAAGCCAGTCGCCAAACAGCGCGCCCGGCTGATAGACGCCCGCTCCGTGGCCGGGCACCGGCACGAACGTTTGCAGGGCCCAGTATCCGAGCAGCAAGGCCGCCGTCGCCAGCACCTGCCAAGGCAGCGCGAGGTTCAGGTAAAGGATACAGGCGACAAGGTACCCCAGGGCCAGCATCTGGAGCACGCTGTACGTGATGCAGAACTCCTCCGGCTTCAGCGAAAGCAGGTTGCCGTTGACCATCATCCCGAAAAAGATCAGCACGGCCACCCGCAGCAAAATATGCCGGTAAATCTGCCAGCGACTATCGCCGCGCGTCAACCGCTTCGCGAGCGAGTAGGGGATCGCCACGCCGATCAGGAACAGGAACAGGGGGAAGATCAAGTCGAGAAAATGGAACCCCTCCCACTCGACATGCTGGAGTTGGACCTGGAACGCCTTCAGCCACTCATTCTCGGTGCCCGCCGTGAAGGCGCGGTAGATCGTCACTCCCCCGGCGATCCAGAACATGTCGAATCCGCGGAGGGCATCCAACGACATCAGCCGCTGTGGCGCGGCGGGCGGAGCGGAAACGGGTGGTTGGGACTGCACGGCAGGGCTCCTTGTTCTCGGTCCGTTCGGTTTCTCCAGCCGCTGTGCCCGCCAGGGCCGGCGCGGCTGCCGGCTGGCTTGCTGGTGAGTGGCTTGCGGCTTGCGGGCGCCCACCCGGCGGCATCAGCGGTGGTGCGCGCCTGCGGTGTCTACTCGATCGCCCGACTTGGCGCGCTCCACTTGATTTTCGCAACCCAGACGCTGTTGTCGCTGCCCCGTTTCTCGACTCCCCGCGGCTGCATCCATTCCGCGGCCGTGACCCACGTCTCCCACGGACTGACCTCCGTGACGCCGAAGTTCCCCAGCCGCGCGCCGCGTTCGGGGACAAGCACCCGCTCCGTCGCGCGGATCACGCAGAGCCGATCCGGGTCCACGCGGGCCATGAACAGCGGCGCCCGGTGGCGGAAGACATGGTCGTTGTTGGCCCCGCGGCGGGTGTATACGAGAAACAGGCCGCCGCTATGCACTACCCAGTGCTGCTGCGTGTTGTAGCTGCCCAGTTCCGTCCCATCGTCGAAGGTCCAAGGCCTTGGCTCCCCGAAGCGGAGGCCGTCCGAGCCCGATGCCGCGTAGCCCTTCTCGTCGTTGCGCATCGTCAGGAAGAAACGGCCGCCGAACCTGGCCAACGAGGGCTCGCCGAACCCGCGCGGGACATCGATCGACAACTCGTCGCCGTGTTCGATGGAGCGCAGCGTTTCGCCGTCGAACCGGCAGCGGACGACCGTCGCGCTCGCCACCTTGTCCTCGGGCCGCTTGAAGTAGATCGGCAGCAGAATGTCGCCGCCGGGCAGATCGACTCGCTGCGTGCAGCCCGCGCCGGCGTTGGCGAACTGCGGGTCGTCGGGCATTTCCAGTTGCTTCCACGGCAGCCACGCTCGGGCGGCTGGGTCATACACGGCGTAGGCCGTGTGCCGCCGCCGGACCGGCATCACGCGGTTCTTCTCGTACCAGACGGTGTGGCCCGTGCCCAGCAGCTTCCCGCTCGCGGCATGCCACTTGGGCCAGAAATCGCAAACGGTCAGTTCGATATCGCCGCCCATCTTCTGACGCTCGAAGACCGGCTGCAACTGCGGTTCGGTCCAGGTCGCGCCCAGGTCATCCGTCCAGAGGCTATGCAGAGCGTAGAAGACATCCGAACCCGACAGAAGGAGCTTCTGCATGGTCATCACCACGACCGGGTCCTTGCCCGGGCCAACCGCCCCACCGGGCGGGATGGCGCCGGCTCGAGCGTGGACCCAGCAGGTCTCGCCGTCGAAGCCGCTGGCGGCGGCGGTCAGTTCGATCCGATATTCAAGCGGTTCGCCGGCTCGGTTCGCCGGTGGCCAGGCCGAGGCCAGGACGGCAACGAAGGCCAAAAGTGCGATGCGCGGAGTTCCCGCCATGATGGTTCTCCTTGTCATGCTGAGGGTTCTCGCGCCAGGGCGGTCTCCCCTCTGGCTCGCAGCGGGGCGCAACCGGTTACAATAAGAACTCGACCACCAATGTAGGCATCCCGCACGCGCGCTTCAAGCGCGCCGGGCCAGTTTGAAGGAATCGCCATCATGAGACTCACCCTCTTGCTCGTTGCCGTCCTGCTCGGCCGGACCATCGTTGCCGCGGAATCGGAGGAAGAGCGCCGCGTGGCGCAGGTCGCCACGACCAAGGGGCTCATCGCCTTCTGGGATTTCTCGCTGACGGAGGACGGCGCCTGGACTTCTTACCACGACGAAGACGTCGCCCAGCGCGGCTATCCCGTCTTCCTGAGGCGAATTGGCGATCCGCAATCCTACAGGCCCGACCAATGGCCCCATTCCGACGAGCAATCGAAGCTGGTGTTCGACTCGTCCGGCCCGTTCGGCCGCGCCGTCCGATTCAACAAGGGATACGTCTTTGGCGAAGTCCCCCGCAGCGAGTTCGACAGGTCGCCGCTGGACATCCACGGCCATCAACCGTTCACCCTGATCGCCTGGGTCAAGTTCATCGGCGCACGGCATCTCGTGGCCGGAATCTGGGACGAAGGCGGCTGGGACAAGTACGGCGGCCGGCGGCAGATCGCCCTGTTTGGTGGGCTCTTCGGCTCCCGGGGAGTGATCGGCCACGTTTCGGCGACGGGAGCCGCCAGCTATCCGCAGTCGACCGTTTCGGGCTCCCAATACGCTCGCTGCCGGGCGATTGACGGGCGCGCCTTCGATAACAGCCAATGGATCGCCATGGCCATGACATTCGATCCGGCCACGGAACAGGTCCGCGTCTACTGCGACGGCACGGCGACTGCGAGTCAGATCACCGATCCGGTCGCCCAGGATGTCTTCCGGTATGACGAGCCGGTCTCCAGCAATCCGTATCACTTCCCCTGGCCCCTCTTCTCGCCCCGGACGTTTGTCCTCAAGTTCAACGGTTACAACGTTCAGACGTCCGGCGTCTACGAGCACTGGCTCCTCGTCGACACCGAGGAGGGGGCGATCACCTATGACAGAAGCTGCCCGGCTTCCGAGAAAGTCCAGCCGGCTTACCGCGTGGAATTCAGCGTAACACGCGCGGGCAAGAGCCTTTTGCCGCAGCCGCTCTCGCTCGTGGCGGCGGGCAAGACACGCGCCGCGCTGGCCGGCGGCATGAAGATCAAGCCCGGCGACCAGGTCGTCGCGTCGCTGCACGCCCCAGGGGACGATGGCTGGCGGCAGGTCGGCACGGAGATTCGCTATCGCGTCCGGGAAGGAGCGCCGTTTACCTTTGGCAGGGCGTTGGGCCTCGGCACGGAGCCCATCGACCACGGAACGCAACTCTGCATCGACGGAGTGGCGGTGTTCAATCGCGTCTTGGGTGACAAGGAATTGCGGGAATTGAGCTTCGCCACGAAAAGGTAGCGCGCCAAGAGCGTCGGCGCCAGGGCCGTGCTGGTTGCCAACCGTCGCGTCGGTTACAATCGCGGGCCAAGGGGCTGCTTGCCGCCGCACGGGGGCGGTTGCCGGCGCGTTTCGCGGCGCTGTCGACCCAACCGCGCGCCCTGCGGCGGAACCTTCTCTTGTGCCGGACGATATTCCAGGAGCCGATCCGCGCGGCAGGTCCGCGGACGGCGCAACATGACAAGGGAGAACGCGATGAGCGAGAAGAAAGTCAAGGTTGCCGTTGTCGGGTTGGGGTTTGGCGCGGAATTCATCCCCATCTACCAGAAGCACCCCAACGCCGAGATGTATGCGATTTGCCAGCGCAACGCCGAGCGGCTCGAACAGGTCGGCGAGACGTTTGGAGTTGCGGTGCGCTACACGCGCTACGACGACGTGCTCGCCGACCCGGCTGTCGACTTCGTCCACATCAACACGCCGATTCCAGACCACGCCCCGATGTCGATCGCCGCACTCGAGGCGGGCAAGCACGTCCTCTCGACCGTGCCGATGGCCACAACGGTCGATGAGTGCCGACAAATCGTCGAACTGGTGCGCAAGACCGGACTGAAATACATGATGGCCGAAACGGTCGTCTATTCGCGGGAGTTCTTGTTCCTCAAGGACCTGTACAAGAAAGGCGAACTGGGCAAAATCCAGTACCTGGCGGCGTCGCACCCGCAAGACATGGACGGCTGGCCGGAATACTGGGAGCGGATGATCCCCATGCACTACGCAACGCACGTCGTCAGCCCCTGCCTGGGCCTGCTCGACGGCCGGGCGGAGTATGTCTCGTGTTTCGGTTCGGGAACGGTCCGCGACGACATCCGGCAAAAGAGCGGCAACCCCTTCGCCGTGGAATCGTGCCATATCCAGATCAAGGACTCGGACGTCGCGGCGCACATCTGGCGGTTTCTCTACGACACGGCCCGGCAGTATCGCGAAAGCTTCGACGTCTACGGCACGAAAAAGAGCTTCGAGTGGACGCTCGTCGAGGGGCAGCCGCACATCCTGCACACCGCCAAGAAGCCCGAGCCGGAGATTCCCGCGCCGGTCGAGATTCCCGATTCCGCCCACCTGCTGCCGGAACCGATTCGGCAGTTCACCCGCTCGATCCAGGATTCGAGGCACCTTTCCTTTATCCAAGGCGCCGGGCACGGCGGATCGCACCCCCACCTGGTCAACGAGTTTGTCACCGCCCTGGTCGATGATCGCCAGCCCTGGCCGAACGCCGTGCAGTCGGCCAACTGGACCTGCGTGGGCATCTGCGCCCACCAGTCGGCCTTGAAGGGGGGTGAAATCGTCCGCCTGCCCGACTTCACCCTGGCGTGACTACGGCGCCGTCGCCAAGTACCCGGCCAGGTCGCGGGCGTTGGCCACGAAGCGTTCGCAGTCGATCACCCGCCGCGTGGGGTCCTCGTCGCCGTGATACCGCATCCGGCCGTCTTCGACCCAGCGCCCTTGTGAATCGAGGGAGGCGAGGATGGAGCGGACGCGGCTTTGCTGGCTTTTCGAGGCTTTTTTGGGGGCCTTTTTCGCGGGTGGATTCAGTTGGTGGACCGGCGTCTGCGAAAGCCGCTCGAATTCTCTCACGATCTGGTCCAGGCTGCTGCCGACCTTGAACGAATAGTGGGTCGGCATGTCGGCGTCGCTGTAGGTGAGCTGGTAATCCTTCGTGAAATACAGCGGCCGATTCGTCCGCAACTCGTAGAATCGAGCCAGTCTGCCGTCGGCGAGGAGGGATCTCCGGTAGTACTGGAGGGCTCGCGGGATCGGTTCGAGGTACTTCTTGTCGCCGGTGCGGCGGTAGACCTCCATCAACGCGCGCATCACGCCCTGGGATTCGCCGCCGGTCACCGCTGGCGGCTCGAACTTCCGCGCCCAGGCCGGCTGCATGTTCGCATCGTACTGCTGGGCCCAGCCGGGCTGCGGGTCGGGC
>JAMOAF010001047.1 GCA_023621895.1 Planctomycetota bacterium | reverse complement strand
GCCCTCCTCGACGACTTTGAAACCCATCAAATCGCCAAGATCCCGGATCGGCCCGGAGAAATCGCCATAGAACACCACGCGGTGCAAAAGCGTCATCGTGTCGCCCTCGATCACGCCGCCGCCCCAATCGAGGAACAGCCGCCGCGCATCGGCAACGCTCTGGGTGAACTGGGTCCGGCATGCCAGCGGGCTGCGGCCGGTCTCGATGATCTTGCCCGGGCAGACGAGCATTGCCTCCAGGTTCGCCAGCTTCGCGCAGGTGACCGGCTGCCCGACGCGGTTGGCCACCTCCACGGCCACGCCGCCGCGGGAGTCGGTCTGGGTGCGGATGCGGAACGGCAGGCGCTGGCCGCCGGGCCCGTCCATCTTCGTGGCCGACGTGCAGTGGAAATGGATCATGGCGTTCTTGGCCGTGTCGATCACCGGGTCGGTGATGAACCCCGGGACGCGGAAGGCGTAGGCGCCGAGGAGCATCGTGAGCGTCGAGTCGATGTCCCCCTCGCAAGCGCCCACCAGGCCCAGGTCGTTGAGCTTGCTGAAAGTCAGGCAGCCGCGGGGGGTGCCCATGCAGTGCACGCTGCAAACGGCCTGAGCCTTCTCCTGGATCATCAGCTCCTTGATCGCCAGGTACATCCGCGCGGAGTCGACGATCTCCGGCTCGCTGGGTTCGACAATCTCGGCGGCTTTGCTGATCCAGTACTCCTCCGCTTCAGCCTGGGCCGCCTTGCGATCGACCGCGTTGAACAGTTGCATCACGCGTTCGTTGGGAACGGTGACCAGGTCCGCGCCAAGCTTCTTCTTGACCAGTTCGGCCGAACAGCCGGACTTCGTTCCGTGCGGCCCGCCGATGGCCAGAATCCGCGTTTTACCCATCCAGGCCGCGGCCCGGAGCAGGCCGGCCGCCTTTTCCAGATCGCCCCAGTCGCTGCTGGGCAGCAGCACGACCCGCTTCCCCTGCTTGTGCCACTGAGGGAAATACATCCATCCATGCCCGCTAAAGGGCTGCGAGAACAGCACGGTCGGCAGCCCCGCGTCGATCAGCTTACCAAGCTCCGGCGCGCCGCCGCCGTGGCCGGAGAGGTGGACGATCAGCAGGGCATCGGCATCTTTAAGCTTGCCGGCCACTTCACCGACCGCGGTTGGGGGAACAAGGTCGCCGCCGACGAACTTCACATCGCCGAGCTTCTTCTCCAGGTCGGCGAAGTGCTTGTCGAATTGGGCCAGCTCCTCGGTCGGATGGGTCAGGTAGGCGTCGCCTGTCCGCCCGGCATACACCTTGTGAATCCTGGCCGGCGGCAATTTGACGAAGGCGTCTTCGCCGGCCAAGGCGGGATTGGCCGCCCAGGAAGCGGCCAGCAGGGCCCCGCCCGCCGCCGCGGTGCCCAGAAACTCGCGCCGATTGAGGTGGTTGCACATGGTCGATTCCTTGTTGAGAGAGCAGTCAGCGATCAGCGATCAGCCATCAGCAGTCAGCCGTCAGGTTACACGTCACGATCATTTCACCTGGTTCCCAAGCTCCGGCTTGGGAACCTTCCCGGTCCGGAAAAATTGCGGCGTTCACCTGGTTCCCAAGCTCCGGCTTGGGAACGAGATTTGGGGGCCGCACGGCCAAGCTAAGTTTTGTTGACGGCGGGAACCGTGTCAAGCACGGCTTCATCCTCCCTTGCTCGCTACCCTCGATGCAACCCCCTGCGCTGCCCGACCCTCGGTGTGGCTGTTCAACGCCCACGGCACGTAGGGTGGTCCAACGCGGTCCATCCCGCGGCGGTGCGGATTGCCGCGACGCGCACCGCCGGAGGAAACACCGGCACGACCGCAACACCAGCGGCGGCCCACCGCGCGCCGGCGATTGACGTTTACCCGCGCGCTTGGTGGGGCGGCGCTCGCCTTCTGACCGTGCAAACATGTTCGGTGCGCGTAGACCGCTCTGGCCCTGCCAACCGCGCCGGGTTGGTCCGCTCTGCACCACCCTACGGCGTGTAGCCGATAATGCCCAGGGGCGGCGCCGTTTCCCATCGCCCGCGGGTGAAATCGGGGAAGTCCATCGAGCGGCTTCTGTCGGCCACCGATTTTTCGCTCAACTCGGTGATGCAGCTCCACGCGGCGGCGTCGTAGACGTCCATGTCCGGCGCCGCGCCGGTCCGCAGCGCCTGGATCAGGCGGTGGATTTCCAGCCAGTCGCCGCCCCCATGCCCGCCGCCGCTCTTGGCCTTCTCGCCCAGTTCCTTCCAGAGCGGATGCTCGAACTCCTTGTAGTAGGCCTCCATCGGCTCCCAGGTGTCGGGCTTGGGGCTGCGCCCCTCGATGTAAATCCTGTCCGTCGTGGCCATCGCAATGCCCCGCGTGCCCTGGACGCGATAGATCAGGTCGTAGGGCCTCGGCAGTTTCGTGTCGAAATAGAGCGTGATCGTCTGACCGCGCGCGGTGCGGATCAGGCTCGTGTTGATGTCGGCGTTGCGGTTGCCCCCGGTGGCGTCGGCGCTCATCGATACGAGATAGTCGAAGCGGTTGCCGCGGTTGATGTCCATCCACTGGGCGACCGGGCCGATCGGGTGCGTCGGATAGCTGTTGGCGGTGCGGACCTTGTCTTCTCTTGGGCGCGCCGCCGCGGCCGGGCGGGCCCTGGCGCCGTAGTGCTGGTAGCCCGCCTCGCAATGGCGAAGCTCTCCGAACAGCCCTTTGCGCAGCATGTTGTGGACCAGCATCACCTCGCGGAAATAGCAGCAGTTCTCCAGCATCACGCAGTATTTCTGCGTCTTCTCCGCGGTCTCGACCAACTGCCAGCAGCCCTCGATCGTTTCCGCGGCGGGGACTTCGGTGGCCGCGTGCTTGCCGGCCTGCATCGCCGCCACGGAGATCGGCACGTGCCACTTCCAGGGCCGGGTGGCATTGACCACCAGGTCCAACTCCTCCGTTTCGCAAAGGCGCTGGAAGTCCGTCTCGCCGCGAGAGTATCCATTGGGTCTCGCCTGGCCGGCCGCGGCCACCTTTTCTTGAGCCTTGGCAACACGCTCCGGGATGATGTCGCAGACCGCGCGGACCTCGACGCCTTCGACGCCCAGCAACAAGCTCAGCAGCCATGTTCCGCGGCTGCCGACGCCCACCAATCCGACGCGGACGCGCTCCATCGGCGAAGCCTTTGCCGGCGAGGCGTCCGCGGCGATGCCCGGCCGCCCCGCGGCGGCCCACGCGGCCGCGGCAGCCGCCCCACTCTTCATGAATCCCCTGCGATCAGACGGGTTGCTCATCACGTTGGCTCCTGGCAGTCGGAAACAGCGCATCAGGCCGGCGCCGATCGAGGTTCGCCGGACTCAGGCCGATTATCGCGGCTCACTCGGCGCCCGTCAACAAAGCCGCGGACCGGCCGCCGGTTGCGGCCGCCTCCCGCCGCGGTTTTTTCCCCGCCGGTTAAAGGAACATCGGGCCGCACAGGCGCCGAAATGGGCCGCTACTTTGCGCCGTCGAACTGAATCGCGGCCGAGTTGATGCAGTAGCGCAGGCCGGTCGGGGGCGGCCCGTCGTTGAAGACATGCCCCAGGTGGGCGCCGCACCGCGAACACTTGACCTCCATCCGCACCATGAAGTTGCTGCGATCGATGGCCTCTTCGATATGCCCGGCGGCGACGGGGACCCAGAAGCTCGGCCAGCCGGTTCCCGACTCGAATTTCGCCGCCGAGTTGAACAGCGCCAGCCCGCAGCAGACGCAGTTGTAGACGCCCACTTCCTTGTGATTCCAGTACTTGCCCGTGAACGCCGGCTCCGTGCCCTTCCTGCGGGTGACGGTGAACTGCTCGGCGGTCAATTGCGCCTGCCACTGGGCGTCGGTCTTCCTGATCTTCTCAACTTTCTCCGCCTCCGTCTGTTTCTCCGCCTCCACCTCCTGCCCGGTCTTCAGCTTGTCTTCGAACAGCTTCTTGAATTTCTCCAACTTCGGCCGGATCACCAGCCGGCAGTAACGCTCGCGGCGGTTCCGATCGTAATACTCCTGGTGGTAGGGTTCGGCCGGGTAGAATTCACCCATCGGGCTGATCTCCGTGACCACCGGAGCGCCGAACAGCTTCGACTCGTTCAACCGCTGCTTGTAGTGCTCGGCCAACCGCTTTTGCTCCGGGTTGTGGTAGAAGATCACCGAACGATACTGCGTGCCGACGTCGGGCCCCTGCCGGTTGAGCGTGGTCGGATCGTGGGTTTTCCAAAAGATTTCCAGCAGATCCTTGTAGGAAATCACCCCTGGATCGAAACTGAGTTGAACGACTTCCGCATGGCCGGTCGTCCCGGTGCTGACTTGCTGGTACGTCGGGTTCTTGACGTTGCCGCCGCTGTAGCCCGAGACGACCGATCGCACCCCCCTCGCCTGCTGGAAGACCGCTTCCGTGCACCAGAAGCACCCGGCGCCGAAGGTGGCCTGCTCGAGGCCTTGCGAAGCCGCTGCCGACTGGCTTTCGGCGGGATTGCCTCTGGCGATTTGACCTGCCTCCGCGGCGAGCGGCAGGTGCCCGTCCGAGAACAGGGCAAGACACAACGCGGCAGCAAGCGCCGCGTATTCCGAGTGCGGACGAATCCTGTTTTCGATCATATCGATCACCACCTCGCTGGATTTTCGTGCGTCTCATCGAGACGTCGTTTTGTTTACGCTGATTGCGGAATTATTCGGCTCCCGGCGCGGCGAGAAAATGGCGTATCTTGGAGGCGGTCGCCAAGCGCGCCTGGCCCAGTCAACAAGTTCCGTGAGAGAAACGATTTGCGTTGCATACCGGGGGGCTGCGAGGCGGCTGATTTGCAGCAGGGGCGCGAGCTCGACTTGTGGGCTGGACGGACCGCTCCTGCCGCCGCCGGCCCACGTTTTGGCACTGGCAAATCAAGCTCCCGGGGGCCTTCGCTCTTCAAGATGCCCGTTTGGCCCTTTGCCCGCGCTTACGGTTCGTCTGGACGCAGCTTACGGATATAATTGGAGGGTACTGCGGCCGGTTTGGTTCTCGAAATGGAGGTGGCGGAGATGTGGCGAGCCAGGACACCCATCCGAGTGGCGGCTTTGTCGATCGGCTTGGCACTGGCATGGTCAGTGGCCGGGATTCCGCCGGTCCTTGCCCAGCGGGGTGGCGGGCATGGCGGTGGGCCAGGTGGCGGGGGAGGCGCGCGCGGCGGCCCGACTCCCGGGCCGGGCGTCTCCCGCGGCGGCCCTGGCCCAGGGGCCGGCAGTTTCTCGCGTGGCGGAAGCGGCGTCTCGCGTGGCGGAAGCAGCATCTCGCGCGGCGGAAGCGGCTTCTCTCCCGGCGGAAGCGGCATCTCGCGCGGCGGAAGCGGCTTCTCTCCCGGCGGGAGCGGCATCTCGCGCGGCGGAAGCGGCTTCTCTCCCGGCGGCGTTCCACACGGTGGCAGCGCCGCTCATGCCCGGCCACAGTACGATCATCACCCGAGCCCGCCGTATCACGGCGGCGGACGGCCTCCCAGGTCGAGTTCCTTTTATTTCTACCCTCACAGTTACGGCTACGGCTATTCCGCTCCCGGCCTGAGCCTTTACTTCGGCCTGCCGTTCTACCGTTACTACGACTACTATTACGACGACTATCCGTACTATTCCGCACCCTACTATCCCCTCTATACACCGCCCGCGGTAACGCTCTACGGCACGGCGGCAACTCCCTCGACGGCGACGATTTCAGCCGTTGGACCGGTAGTCCCGGCAGCGGGCAAGGCGGCCGAATATCAACGGCAGGCCGAGCAGGCATTTCGCGAGCGCCGATACGAAGATGCGGTGCGTCTCTCAAACCACGCGATTGTCGAAGACAGCCAAAACGGCAAGCTTCACTTGTTCGCCTCGCAGGCGTTTTTCGCGCTCGGCGATTTCCAGTCGGCCGCCGCCGCGATCGAACAGGCGGCCTCGCTTTTGGACCGCGGCGACTGGGGATTCGTCGTGGAGAATTACCAGAAGTTCTACCAAGGCAACGACTACGTGGCCCAAACCGACAAGCTGCGTGATTTCATCAAGGCCAACCCGGATGCGCCGTACGCCTACCTGCTTCTCGGCTACCATTACCTCTTCCTGGGCCACAAGGAAGCCGCCCGCGAGGACTTTTCCCGAGCCGTGAAGCTGGAAAGCCGCGACCGCCTGGCGGCGGAACTGTTGGAGATGGCCGGCGGGCCGGCGCCGGCTCCAGTTGGGGAAATCGTGCCGACCCCGCCGCCCGCGGTGGAAATGCGGCCGCCCGACTCGGCTCGGGAACTGATTCCCCCGCCGCCACCGCCGGTTGAGAAGCAATAGCGCGCCGCTGCAAAGCCGGGGAAAATCCGCGCTGGTGGAATCGCCGATCGCGGAACATCAAGCGGGGTCGTTCGGAGCGGCGAGTTCGTACTTTTGCAGCTTGCGATCGAGGGTCGATCGGTCGATCCCCAGAATCCTGGCCGCTTCGCGTTTTTTCCACTGCGTCGATTCGAGGGTCTGTAGGATGTGCAACCTCTCGACATCCTCGAGCGAGGCGGGCCGGAGTCCCTTGCGTGGCGTCTCCGCCGGGGGGGTGTCTGGCCGGGCGAACGGCCTGAGCAGAGAATCCACTTCGTCAATCTCGGGGTCCTGATTGAGAACGACCGCCCGCTCGACGACGTTTCGCAACTCGCGGACATTTCCCGGCCAGTCATGGGCGGCGAGCGCCTGCAACGCACGGGAGGTGAACCACATCGGCGGCCTTCCCAACCGCCGGCACGAACGATCGAGCAGAAGCTCCGCCAGCGCGGGCAGATCGTCCAGGTGATCTCGGAGCGGCGGCACGACCAGGTCGATCACCTGGAGCCGATAGAGGAGGTCGGGCCGGAACCGCCCTTCCCCGAGCGCAGTTTCCAGGTTCCGGTTGGTGGCCGCGACAATCCGCACGTCGACGGCGATGCTCGACGTGCCGCCGACGCGTTCGAACCGCTGCTCTTCCAGAACGCGGAGAAACTTGGCCTGGATCGACATCGGCATTTCGCCGACTTCGTCAAGAAACAGCGTCCCCCCGTCGGCCTGCTCGAACTTGCCGGCCTTCCGATCGGTGGCGCCGGTGAACGCACCCTTCTCGTGGCCAAACAATTCGCTTTCCAGCAGCGTCTCGGTCAAAGCGGCGCAATTGACGCATACGAACGGGCCTTTCCGCCGAGGACTGTTGAAGTGAATCGCCCGGGCAACCAACTCCTTGCCAACGCCGCTTTCTCCGCGAATCAGAATCGTCGCGCCGGAGGGGGCGATCCGCGCGATCGCGTCGCGCAGCTCCCGCATCGGCAGGCTGTCGCCAACCAGGTCGCTCTCGATCTCCAGGAGCTGCCGCAACGACCGGTTCTGATCCTGCGCCTGCCGGAGTTTGGCGACCAGCGATTCCTTCTGATCAAGGCTCTCCAGAATGGTCGCCAGTTGATCGGCCACGGCCAAGACCAGTTCCAGCGCGTCCGGCCCCAACTCCCGATCACTGCTCCGCGAGTAAATATGCAGCAATCCATGCATCGTTTCCCGGCCGCGGATCGGGGCGCAGATCACGCTCGTGGCCTCGATCTCGTGGAGTGATCCGGACCCCGACGGCGGCGATCCGGAAGTGATGCCTCGTGCGAGAATCGCCTCGCCTTCCTTGAGCGCCGTCGTCGACAGCCAGGTCGACACGCGCCGGTAAGGAGACTGCTCGGGCGCGCGGTAGGCGGCTACCCAGAGACTGGCCGGGTCGCCACAATCGGCCGTCCGATCGTGAGACAGGAGCACCGCTCCAATGTCGGCGCCGACGGCGGGGAGGAGTCCCTCCAGGACCGTCTCGCAGAGCTGCTTTGTGCTGACCGACGAGAGCATGCCGACGACCAGGCGATAGAGCGTCGCAAATGCCTCGCGGACGCCGGGGCCGGAGCGGCGCTGGCTCGCCAGGCTGCTCTCCGTAACGAAACCCGGTTCCGATATCCGGCCCAGGATCACCGAGTCGGAGCGGTCGCTGTCGCCCGTCAACTCCAGTTGGAGGGTCTCCCGAGTGACTCCGGCGGTTGGGGGGGTCGCCGAATCCAGGGGGCGCGACAGGTCGCTCGTAAAAAGCAGCTCGCTTGCCCCAATACCGATGGTCGCGCCTTCGGCCAACTCCACGTCGCGATCGATCCTGACCCCGTTGACAATCGTGCCGTTGCGGCTGTCCAGGTCGCGAATCCGCCAGGCTGAGCGCTCGTGGAAGACGGCGCAATGATGCCGGCTACAGCGTTCGTCCGCCACCACCAGGCGGTTGGTCGGTTCGCGCCCGATCGTCATCAGGCTGCCTGGAATCAGCCGGTAGATTTCGCGCCATGCGGCTCCCTCGCGGAGGACGAGATATACCTCCGGGCCGCGTGCCGACTGGCCCTGGCTGTGATGATCCAAGCCTTCCATTTCCGCCCAAACCAGCTAATTGCAAGCAACTGCCAACAATTGCAGCGTAGCGGATGCTGGGCGGCATGACCAGTCGGCCCAAAAAGGAAACGCTTGGCCGCGGCAGACCAAGCGTTCGTCAACAGCGCCCCGGTCGCATGACGTAATGGCGACGCACAATGAATTGTGCCGCGTGCGGAATAATGGCGGTCAACCGGGGGGTCTGGTTTTCTTGTGCCGATCCGTGCAAGATCGGCGAGCCACCACCTCTTCGGCCATCGAGAGCTATGAGCGGTCCCAAAACTAGTGGAGGATAAAATCAGGATGGGACCCTGCCCCACGATCGAAAGCAGCCACCAGTCTTCGTCTCCCGGCTTCTTCACAAAGCCCGTAAGCCCAAAACCGGCAACCTCCGAATCAATCGGGTCCCATCCTGTTTCCGGCCCGTTGTGATTCTCTTGACCGCAAGTGCCGTGCCAATCCAGGTTTTTTCGAACATGCCTGCGACTATTTCCGGCAGTCGACCGGGCACAAAAGTCAACCACTCGCGCCTGGCGCGGCGGGAGACAGTCCCTTTCTTGCTGAAAACAGGCTTGCGCATGTCACTCCAAGGCGATCTTGTCCGCGAAAATCGGGGAAGCCCCACCTGAGTGTCCAACAGCGCCGGTTTGCCCCGTCGGGCGATCGCCGTGCCCTCGAATGGCTGCAATTTGCAGCCAATGTAGCTCAGACCATGCTGCAAAAACCAGCCACCACTGCCCCCCTTTGGAGTGCGGCGATTCATCGCCGCTTTGCGGCCGCTTTGCGGCCTTTGAAAGC
>JAMOAF010000628.1 GCA_023621895.1 Planctomycetota bacterium | reverse complement strand
GCCCGCCAGTTCATCGAGGTTGGTCAAGCCGCCACAATAGCTCAGATTGAGCGACCTGAGATTCGGCAGCTTGGCGAGCGGCGAGAGGTCGGTCACGCCCGCGCAGCCGACCAGGTTCAGTTCCGTGAGATTCGCCAGCGTTCCCCGCTCGCGGAGCATATGCAAATCTTCCGTGCTCGCCTGGGGCGGCAGGCCAAGCGAGGTCAGGTTCGGCAGACCGGCCAGCGCCGAGAAGTCGCGCACACCGCCACAGGCCGTCAGGTCCAGTCTCCTCAACTCCGTGAGTCCGGTCAGCGGCGATATCCTGGAAACCCCGCGGCATCCGAGCATTTCCAGAACTCGCAACCTCTTCAGCTTCGCCAGGGGCGAGACATCGGCGAAGGTCGAACACGGCAAGCCTATCGCAGCTCGCAAGCGGCGAGAGATCAGTGAGCCCGTAGCGGTCGGCCAGTCGCAGCGTGACGGGCGTCGGAAAAGGCGCGAGTCGCCCCCGAATTCGCCACTTCCGGTCGACCGAACCATCGCCGGAATCGCTGCCCGAATTGCCTCCGGGAGATCGTTCCAGACGCGCGCAACACCCTTCAGTTCAGGGGGCAAATCGGCACCAAGATCGCTCTCCAGCGGGGTCGGCTTCTCCAATTCGTCGCCGTTGTTCACCGGACGGCCGGCGGTTTCTCCGCTAAGGTGAGTTCTCGATCACCCAATACCCGTAGCCCGCCGCCGTCTTCGCGCCGACGCCGATCTGCTCCAACGCGCCTTGCAGCCATCGGCTGCCTTCCTCCGCTGCCTCGCGGTTCCCGTCCAGGCTGGCGACACCGAACTGGTAAAGGCTGCGCCGGCCCAACGCCAAAAAGAAAAATGGACTCGGACTCAGGTACCCTGCCGGCGGGCTGTCGCCGTGGTAATACTCGCCGAAGATCGGGCTGACCACGTCCCGGTCGATCCACGGCGGCACGACCGGCCCCCCTTCCAGGAACACCAGATTGCCGCAGCCGCCCCGGTCGCCCGATAGCCAGCCGAACTGGACGTCGATGCGATCCGCGGCTGCCTCCGCCACGTGCGTTGCGTAACTGCGGGTGACCCCTTTCAAACACGACCCCGGAATCACCGGAAAGCCAAACACCGGATGCACCGTCATGCCCGTTTCCAACACCGCATTGGTGCTCAGCCCCACAATTACGCGCCAATGCGGGCGGGCCGTAAACGTGACCGCCTCCAGCGATGTGGCCTGGTCCTGCCAACGCTGCCGATACGCCTCGAAGAGTTCCGGCTGGTCCTTGAAACGCGGTATCAGCACCCGGCGGTCGGCAAACTCGCGCACCAATTGTATGCCGCCCTTCGACGCCGAATACGCCACGTAACGATCCAGCAGCAAGCCGAAATTGTCGCAAGCGCCGCCGTCGTCGGCCATCACGGTCTCGGCCGTGTCGGCCGGCAGCGGGTAAGGCGTCTTCCAGGCTTTCTCACGCGGGACGAACCATCTCATGCAAGTTCCTCCACAAAGACCAGCAGTTCGTTCAGGAACCGGTCCACTTGGCGCGTGGCCAACCAGTAAACGCGGCTGTCACGCTCGGTCAGCATTGCCAGACCGCCGGCGCGTTCGTGCAGCACCGCGGCCAGGTGATGTTCGATTTGTTGCTTCAAGACGGTGTGCGGGCTGGCAGCGCGGTCCTTTCCGCGTTTGTGCAGGAAGACCAGCATCTGCCCCAATCCGTGCCGGCGGATCTGAACCGACATTTGCCTGGCGACCAGGCCGTAGTGTTTCAGGTTCGTGGTTTGCCGGGCTTCGACAATCGCCCGCTGCGCCGCTTCGCGCGTCATCCGGTCGTCTTGGGATTGAGTTGCCATTTGGTTCTCCAGTCGCTAAATCCAGACCCAGCGCACCAGCCCCCCGCCCAGCGTGCGGTTCGCGCCGATCTGCAAGCGTGTGATTTCCAACTGTCTCAGCCAACTTACGCCGCTCACCGTCACCGGCGGGAGGTGGCCTCTGTCCTCGGCCGAAACGAAGCCGTAAAGCAGCGTTTCCGACGGCAGGGACTCCTCGATCCACATCGCTCCGTCCTGGGCGGTGCCGGTCGCCGGGTCGATGGCAACGCGCTGCGTCACCGCCGTCTGGTGCTGAAGGAAGAACGCGAAAACCTCGTCCGGCACCAGCACAACACCGCCCGAAAACCGCTCGCGCCAGAAACCATACGCGGGCTCCCGCGGCAAAGCAATTCCCGCCAACCACTCGGCGAATCGCCGCATCCCGTCCGCTTGTCGCACGGGAAAAGTGAATTCTTCGATGATCAATGTCCCGCGGCCGGTCAGCATCGGGCAGTCTGGAGCGACAATCGCCTCGAATTCTCCGGGCGGGGCGATCGGCGGCGGATTGACGGCTACGCCATGTCTCTCCGCCTCGGCCAACCACGCTGCAATGGCCGAAGTGCACGTGATCCACGCGAAAACGCCTTGGTACGTCCTGACCGGAAACAACAAGGGGCGCATCGGGCTGAACGACAAAACGCCGACTTGTGGCTTTTCGCTGCCGGGCGGCGATCCGAAAGCCCACACAATCTGGTCTTTGTCGCAGCGGCGCCGGATCGCGGCCACCAGGCTGCCGCGCAACGAACTCTCCGGCACGAGCGGTACGCCGTCCTCGTCTCGATTCAGCGGCAAGTCGATCACTCGGCCCGGTTCCCCGGCGCCGATGTGCAACGACGTTTCGACGTATAAGAAGACCCCAGCCGCAGCACCCGGCATGATCTTTCTCCTTCGTGTCTGGGGCTTCCAGCCCCCGGACCTTGCTCTGCGGCTGGAAGCCCCAGCCACGTTACGACGCCCCGGCCACTCACGCCATCTCGACCGGCGTCAAACTCGTCCCTTCCTCTCTCACGAAGTCAAACCAGTTGTCGATCAGCGCGTGGTTCTCCGGTGCGTCAACCCAGACTGGCCGAACGGAACGGTCTTGAGGTTTCACGCTCATCTGGCGATCCGGCAGAAACCGCGAGCGAAACAGCAACATGGTCACGGCATATTGCTGTGGCTCGCCGGCCAATGGCGCGACCCTCACGATCAGCGGCGAGGCCCGACCCAGACCATGCTGGGGCACGATGGTCGCGCTCGCTTTGCGCCGCGCGTCGCTGTCGGGCACGCCTTTGGCCGTCAGCTCCTCGAACATCGACTTGAAAAAGAACACCAGCGGCAATCCCAACACGGCCCGCTGAATCCGCCGGACGGTCATGCGGCCCTGTGTCAGCAATTGGGCGACCGCGCTGGCGTCGCCGACGTGCGAACGGCGGAATTCTTGAAACAGCCGCCCGGCCCAATCCAACGCTTCCCACCAGGTAGGAAATGTCCGGTCCGCGACGAAAACTTGGCAGACACCCGGGTGCAAGACGTCAAAGCTGCTGACCGTTGCCGGCGCGGACGTTTGCCACGGCACGGATCGGCGGATCGCGTTCAGCCCGGCAGCCAGTTCCGCTGCCAGTTGATCGGGCGTGGCTGCCCGGCTCACCGGCGAAGGCACCGACTCGGGCCAACCGGTTGGCTGTTCGGTGGATCGTAAAATCCCGCCGCCGCGGCGGACCCGCGCACCCACGCCGCCCAGCCTCAGCAACAACCACAAGGCGGCCGCGGCATAATGAAAGGACCGTTCGACACTGATCGTCTCCCCTTGCACCTCCACGTCCAGAAAGTCCCAGAGCCGGCGGTGCAATTGCATCTGGCAGGTCTGGCCCGGCAAGATGGCGTCCCGCTTGCGCTGATAGGTGGACCAGAACATGTAGCAGGCTCCGGGAAAGTCTTCGGCCGACAGCGTGGCGGGACCGGTTTCCGGCGAGCCGTCAAGGCGGACGACGATCGGCGAAGCCCGTGTGACACTGCCAAAGACAGCCCCTTCGGCCGCGCGGAGCGATGGCAGGTCTTCGCCCAACGTTCCTCCCAGCAACGCCCGCAGCCAGAAGCGCAGGCAGCCGCGCACCGACGGCGGCCGCAATTCCGGCTGCGACCCGGCGCCGCCCATCCACGTGGGTGTGACGGTCTCGAGCGGCACGATGATTCGGTTCAATTCTTTCATGCGGCGGTCCTCCTTGACCATCGTACCGCCTTTGACGATCACCCTGTAGAGCAGTTTTGAGATTCTTCCTCGGAATCTTGCCGGTGGAAGGCCCGTCCGGCGACGCCCGACCGGCGGCCGGAAGCAAATCTTGCGCCGCGTGGCCCAACGCCAACACCCAGTCGCCAATCGCCAACGAAACGCGCTTGCGCGCCCGGATCGCATCCAGCCCGAGCTGCAAACGCGCGTTGGACGCCGTGCTTCCCGACCGAGGCGACTTCTATCTGGCAACCCAACCCGACGCACGTCGATGCAGCGACCGGAGCTGATTGTCGTAGAAATCAGGGCCGTGTCCGCCAGCCTCCGGCTTTTGGTGCTCGCGCCACGCTTCCTCCAGCCAGCCGAGGACCAGCAGCAATTCGTGGACGCGAACATCGGTCACTGAAATCGGCCTGCCGCCAAACGCCAAGTACTCCTCGACGAGGACCTTCGCCCCCTCTTTCACCCCATGGACATGGCGATTCCCGCGGGTGACAATCGCCAGGTCGTATGCCGGATCGCCAATCGAGGCCATCTCCCAGTCAACGATGCCGACCAGTGCCTCGTCGCGACCGGATGCCTCCCAGTTCCAAAGCAGGTTTTGCGGCAGAAGGTCGCCGTGCAGAAGACAGGCGCCGTCACCAGATGGAAGATTCCCCTGGATCCATTCCCGAGTCGCTTTCGCCGACGGAAACTCTGCAAACAACGCTCCATCGACTTCACCTAATCGTGCCTTGACGTGCTCGGCACGATCGGCGCTGGCCGCCAGGTGGCGGAACTCCTCGACAGCGATTCGATGAACGCTGGCGGCCGCGCGGCTTATCGATCGGAGCGTTGACCGATCCTTGAACGCCGCCAGAGGGACGCCCGGCACGGCCGTCTCGATCATCCCGATGACCTCTGACGCGTCGTCTACGACAAAGCAGATGAATTCGGGAGTCGGATGCGGGAAATTGGCCCTTTTCAAGACCTGCAACGTCTCGGCTTCCCGCAGCAACCGCTCGCGTGGTTCGGGCCCCGCCTGCCAGTCGTCGGACTGCTCGAGTAGTCGGAGAATGTACCCGTACTCGGCATCTGCCGCCGCTGGATTGCGGCCCCGGACCGAAAACCTGTAGTTCTCGTGCCAGAGACCTCCCGCGATGGGCTCGATTTTGCCCTCGACGCGCGCTCCGAATCCGGAGCAGGCTTCGAGCGACTGCTCGATCAAGCGCCGCAGATAGCCGTAATTGAGCCGACTCCAACGTCTTGCCATGGGATGGGTAAATCAGATGCCAAGGTTATTTCGCAAGCGACATCTCGCGAGGAAAAAGGCGGATCGTGCTTACCCGATTTACGGTTTCGCGACCGGTGGCGCAGGCTCGTAGACTGCGACGACCATGCCGTAATAGGAGGGAACTGCATAGGAGATCAGGTCCGCCCGCATCGGCGCCGCGCCGAGCGCGCCGGCGAGGATCAGCGTCTGCCACGGGGAGTCGGCCCACGAGTCAATCAACATTTTCTCAGTCACACCGAGCAGGCGTTCGAGGTGGTTCTCCCTGATTGTCTTGCAGTACAGGGCGTCGAACTCCGCCGCGGCCGGGGAGAAACCGAACCGCTCATGGTTACGGTCGTGAGTGTGAGCCTGGTCCGCCGAGGCGATGATCGCAACACGCTTACCGGATTTCGCGGCGACTTCCGCCAGCAGCTTGCCGAAACGCATCAGGGCCTCGCGCGGCACCCCCGGACTGGGCGGAATCACGACCAGCTTCGGCCGCGGCGACGTCTGCGGCCGAACGGTAAACCACAACGGAATCAAGCCCCCGCCGACCAACGGCAGCACGCCGTCTTTGCCCGCGTCGCTGGTGACCGGCAGTGCCGCCGCGCGGCCGGCGTCAAGGATCATTTGGGCCAGTGCACCATCACACTCGAAGCTCTCCTTGACTCCACCCATACTGCCCCCGGCCCTGGCAGCCACGCCGACGGGAAGCGTACCCTCGCCCTTGAACAGCGACTTCTTCTCGAAGGAATTCTGAGTGTGGGTCAGGAGCGGGTCAATCAGGATGACCGTGTCGACACGGGCGGCTGTAAACCGGTGTCCCGCCTCCTCCATGGCATGCCGGGTTTCGGCCATCAGTGCCGGGTCCTTCGTGACCTCGAGGAGGATGTCTGGACCGTGCGGCAATATCGCACCCCAGACAAAGCCCTTCTTGGCGCCACTCTTGATATTCGCGTCTTTGCAGACGGTTGCGGTGCTGTCGCATGGCCCGATTGTTGCCGCGCCGCTTGCGCTGCCCGCAATTGCCAGGCTGCCCAAGACTGCCAGAAAGCATTTCCTCATCCTGCCAGAAATCCCTTTGTACCGCACCATGGATATCCTGAACTCTCTTTTCTGTAACCTGTTGCGGTTGTGCATGCAGTGAATGCCCGTTCGCGTGGGCGTTCGACTTGACCTCGCACTTCGGTAGTGCTTGCGGAAGCTTATTACTGATAGGAAATCTTATTCCCGCGAACCAGAGTGAGTCTAACCGGGAAAGCCTCGTGAAACAAGAACAAGGGGGTCAGACGCAAGTGGGACAGGCCCTATCGTTTACACCTCGCGCGTGCGCGAAACGGGCCGTCCACCGTGCCGCCGTTGCCCAAGGACCCATGCGACCCGCTGTCGTACGCGACGCGTTTTTAGGGCAAGGCAACGATACTTGCGCACCCTGATGTTACACACTTGTTACACACGTTTCATCGGTTTCTGCTATAATCGGCCGGCGGACGTGGATATCAAATCTTCAGGAGAGGTTGGGCCACCGACCCATCCCACCGATAATTGCCGAAAATCTGGATCGTGAAGAAAGCACTCATTACTTTCAGTATTGGCTTTGTCTTGGCGGTTCTTGAGCCGTCACGCGCGATCTCGCTCGCTGGCGATTTGATGGAACGTGCGGAGCGCGCCGCCGCGGCCATTCCATGGTATGACGTGGGCGATGTGGTATACAACCGCCAGCCGCGTGGGGGGCCGGACGCAACGAAGGTGATTGCGGGCTTGAAGATCTTGGAAAAACCGGCGCCGGAGCCTGCGGCGCGATTTCTGGTGACGGGGTGGACCGCCGACGAAATCCGCCCATTGCTGAAGCACGAGAATCCGAAGGTACGGACGCTCGGGTTGGTTTTGCTCTACAATCTCGAGCGCGTTGACGTGTTGCCCGATATCGCCACGCTGGTGGAGGACGACGCCGAGACGTTTCCCTCGCCCGCACCAATATCGCTCGTGCTTCCGGGCCGGATGCCGGAAACCTGGCCCATGGAAAAGACGACGGTCCGGAAATACGCCGTGGCAATGATCGAATTTTACTGCAAACACTCCGCCGCGCTAAGCGAGTTGCGCCTGTGGCAGATAAAGGGCGAGGACCTTCGGAAAACGCTTGCCGCGTTCGCCGCAAAGCGTGAGCCGAGTTTATGTACACCGGCGCTTGCGGTCGCCATGGAGCGGGCGACGGGCGGGATGTCGCCTATTCAGAACGATCGACGAGCCCGCATTGAGGCAGTCCTGTCTCGGCTGCAACAAGTTTCTATGCCTCGGCGGTTTTTCGTCGCGGTGGCCGTCGATTTCGACCGCTTTCGTAGCGAACGCTACAGCCGCGACTACCTTCTGATGTTGGCACGCCAGGTGCCGCGCGACAGTCGGATCGCCGCAATCTCGGGCAAGAGGCCTGTCGATGACCCCGACCTGCCCCTCGGCACGGGCGGATCGTACTTCCTCAAGCACGCGGCCGACCTCTTTACCCAAAAAGACGCCGACCTCATTTTGCAGCTTGGGAAAACCCAACGCTCTGCCGAGCACGCGATCGCCGCGGCGACACTGCGTCAGGAACGGGCCGGGACGATCCTTACCGATGAGCTTGCACGGTTCTCCGGGGAGTACGAGGACATGCAGCGCGCCGATCTCTCGGTAGCCCTGGCGCGGCTCGCTTCAGAGCGCACGATGCCGACGGCGATCAATTACTTCTACGACGAGCGGCCGCGGCCTGGCGCCTACGGATTCGGCCGGGAGCGGTTCCTCAACGAGTTACAAGCGTCGGACCCCCTCCGGTTTCGGAAGGCCGTCGAACTGATCATTCGCGACGAGCGACTCACGACGCTCGGGCCCGCCACAAGCCGCACTCTTATTCTGGCGGTCGGGGGTTACCTCGGGCGGGAATTGGCCGACGAAGACCAAATCCGCGACTCCTACGGCATCGACGAAGCGCAGCGCGACCGGAAGTTCAAACACCTTGCGGACTGGCATCGCCGCCTTAAGGAAGCGGTGGATGAGTGGTCAAGATAGGACACATCCACGGTTGCCTGCGAATGGCGGAGACATGCACACCACTTATCCGTGATACCGTTCGGGCTCTTGACTGGTTCGTTTGGCGTCCCTTGCAGCAACAGGGGCCTGTGCCTCACCACGGGCGGCCCTCGTCGAACTCGTGGGCCACGGGGTTGCGGAGGATCTTGCGAGCCCGGAGCCGAATCTCCTGCGCCACGCCCGCGGCCTGGGGATTGGAGGTCGCCTCGACTCCGGCGAGGTACCGCAACATGTTGAGCGTCTTGTGACAACTGTTCACGATGCCGTCCTGGTAGCCGCCCGCCCCCCGGATGTCCGCGTTGATCTGCTCTCGGGCCTTCTTCGCCGGTTCGTCCCGGGAGGGCAGGGTGGCGCGGAACTCGTCGGCCAGCCTGGCCACGCGGTCCGGCACGTCCTTCTCGATTCGCGAGGGCAGGCCGCTGGTGATCCTCTCCATATCGGCAAGGAACGTCTCCAGCTCAGGGTGGGCCGCCTTCTGCTGCTTGAGGTAATCAAGCATCTCCTTGCGGAACGCGATGTATTCCTCGACCCTGCCACGGTAGCTCCTGACGAAGATCAGCATGTCGTTGAAGACCTTGTCGATCTCCGCCTTGTGCTTTGACTCGTCGTAGTTCTCCATGATCTTCTTCAGCAAGGCGGTGCCCGCGCAGGTGTAAACGCCCGGCGTGGCCAGGCGTTGCCCCTTGACGTCCAGGATGTATTCGCACGGGCCTACCCCGAGGGTCGCGCGAACCAGATCGGTCACGGTGAACGCGGCAAGCGGCGTGCCCCGGCCTCGATCGAGGGGATA
>JAMOAF010000696.1 GCA_023621895.1 Planctomycetota bacterium | reverse complement strand
CTTTTGCTCTAATGCGTCTTCCAGGACCTTGGCCACGGTGCGCAGGGCCTTGATCCGGGCGTAGAGCTTGCAGTTTGCCTCGAGAATCGTCCAGGGGGCGTAGGTGGTGCTCGTGCGCTGGAGCATGTCGATCACGGCGATCCGATACTGCTCGTACTTCTCGCGATTCCGCCAGTCTTCCTCGGTGATCTTCCATTGCTTTTCGGGCGTGTTCTGGCGGGCTTGGAAGCGGCAGAGCTGTTCGTCCTGATCGATGTGGAGCCAGAATTTGACGATCGCGGTGCCGAAGTCGGCCAGTTGCCGCTCGAACTCGTTGATTTCCCGGTAGGCCCTCCGCCATTCGTCTTCGATGCAGAATCCTTCGACGCGTTCGACGAGGACTCGGCCGTACCAGGACCGGTCGAAAATCGTGATGTGCCCGGCCTTGGGCAGTGCGTTCCAGAATCGCCAGAGGTAGTGGTGACTCTTTTCGAGGCCGGTCGGCGCGGCGATCGGGACGACCTCGTAGCCGCGGGGGTCGAGGCCCCGCGTCAGTCGCTTGATGTTGCCCCCCTTGCCCGCCGCGTCCCAGCCCTCGTAGACGATCACGGCGGGAATCCTGGCAACGTAAATCTCGTGTTCCAACTGGAAGGCCCGCTTCTGGAGCTTTTCGAGTTCTTGCTCGTACTGTTCGCGCTCCATGGCGAGCGTTGCATCCAGACGGTCGAGGATCGTGTGCTGGCGCGTGGGGGAAGGTTCCGGCTTGGGCATCGGCCGCGGCGCTGGCCGCGGCGTTGCCGCGCGGCGCTGGAGCTCGGCCTCGACCGCCTCGATCACGGTTTCCAGGACCTTGACTCGGGCAAACCTTGCCTGGGTCGCTTCGACGACCGTCCACGGCGCGTGGGCCGCACTGGTCCGCTGGAGCATTTCCTCGACGGCCGCGAGCCACCGGCCATACTGCTGGTGATGGCGCCATTCTCGCTTTCCGACTTTCCAGGCCGTGACGGGGTCTCGGCTGATTTTCTGGAAGCGTTTTTTCTGTTCCTTCTTGCTGATGTGCAGCCAGAACTTGACGATCACCTGCCCGCCGTCCGCCAATTGCCGCTCGAAGTTGAGGATGTCGTCGTAGGCTTGATCCAACTGGCGGCGGGAGATCGGCCCCTCGATCCGTTCGACGAGCACGCGGCCGTACCACGACCGGTCGAAGACGCCGATCTTGCCGGCAGGAGGCATGCTCGAGCGAAATCGCCACATCCAGGGGTCGGGCGCGGGGTTGATCGCGCGCACCGCAACGCCGCGCGGATCGAGAGACGGGGCCATGCATTTGATCCGGCTGCCCTTGCCCGCCGCGTCCCAACCTTAAAAGACAACGAGGAGTGGAATTTCGGCGGCGCGAGCAGCGCGTTGGCACGCGGCAAGACGGAGCTGCAATTCCGGGTCGGTCCGCTGGTAGACCTCCTTGTCGATGCGTTTTCCGAGATCGACCAGTTCAAGCATCGTCAAGCCCCTCAGAAGCGCCCGGTGAGCATACGCGCCGGGCTCGTGTTGTCGTTCTGGCTGGAAAAGGCCGCAACGTTCCGGCCTGCATAAGCCCCATCAAGCATACAATACGCCAGCCAACAGCCGCCATGAGCCGGACGGCCCCCCTCTGACTGGCTAAGCGATGCTGGTCGGGACAATGCCGAGAACGAGAACAGGTCTACTATCCCCAGTCGCGGCGTGCTCGCCGCGGAGCATCCGAGGCAGGTTATGGGGCAACCCCTGCTACAGTGGGGGCAGACGGGGAATCAGGCACGTATCAAGCCCCGGATTTCCAGTGGCCAAGTGCGTGCCAGGCGGGGCCTTTGATTGGGAGCACTGGGATTGGAATCCCGTTCGCCGGCGCGCTATTGCTGCCATTCCAGCCCCGCCATGGCCTCGAGGCCTTTCATCCAGTCCTGGTAGGCGAACCAGCGGTCGAGCCTGGCCACGACATTAATCTGCTGCGGGTTGGCGGACGTAAGGAACATCTGGCGCAAATCGTCGGCAGGCGGCGAGGTTTCGAGGACACGAATCACGTAGACCACGGTCTTCGGTTCGTTCCATGCCACGCCCACCTCTCCGGGTTCCAGAATCGCAACCGCCTGCATGAAGTCGTTGCCCACAAGCGGCAGGGTTTCGGCTTCAGTGGCGTCTTGATTCTTGGCTTCGTCCGCCGCGGGTGCGGACTTCGAGGCTAGATGCACCGTGCTCAAACGCGGGGCGCCGTAGCCGTAAAGCGCGAGGCTGACGCTGGTCCTGTCGATCCACGTGAACGGTTCGGTGGTTCGGACGACAATGTCCTTTTCGCCGGCGAGCGATTCAGCCAGGGAGGTTTTCTTGCCGCGCGCCTTCTCCGCCAAACGCTGCGCTTCTTGCATCGCCTTGTCGCGGGCCTCGATCCGTTTCCAGGCATCGACGACCATCTCCCTGACGCCGGCGTCGGTCAGTTCGGGTGTGCGCTGGTCGGTCTGATTCGTCTTCCAAAAGAGGTAGTAGTTGCCCTCCATATCCTGCGATCGGGCGGCGCGGAGTATGGCCAACGACTCGTAGGCATAGGAGAGGAACGGGACAGACTGTCCGCTCCAGGAGATGGTCGAGCTGCCGATATCCAGGTCGCGCGCCTGCAATTGCGACATCAATTGTGTCGTCTTGGCTTCGATCCCGGCGTCGGCGGCGAGTTTCGCGAAATCCGGCCGCGATGGTTCCGCCACTGTTGCCTTTCCCGAGGCGTCCTGCGACTGGATGTAACGGACATGAGCGTCGTGGTAGATGGCCATCTGATTTTCGAGCGGCCTGAATATCTGCTCGATTTTGTCCGGGGCCAACTTCGCTTGGATCTGCGACTTGACCTCTTCAAACGAATAGTATTCCGGCAGTTGCGGGGCAGCCGGCGCTTCCTTGGGCGGCTCCGCCGGCTTTTCGCTCGGCGCAGGCTTTTCCTTGGCGGGTTCGGCCGGCTTCTCGCTCGGCGCGGGTTTTTCCTTGGCCGGTTCGGCTGGCTTCTCGCTCGGTGCGGGTTTTTCCTTGGCCGGTTCGGCTGGCTTTTCGCTCGGTACTGGCTTTTCTTTGGCCGGTTCGGCTGGCTTTTCGCTCGGTGCAGGCTTCTCCTTGGCCGGTTCGGCCGGCTTCTCGCTC
>JAMOAF010000620.1 GCA_023621895.1 Planctomycetota bacterium | reverse complement strand
GGAACCAGGAGAGACTTTCCGCTTTCCGCTTTCCGCTTTCAGCTTTCAGCTTTCAACTTCCATCCTTCCCGATACTTGCGGTGCAGAAGCGCGTTGGCTTCCGCGTCGTTTGTGATCTTAAGGTTCGGTCCGTACCACACCAATCGCTTGCCGGCGCGGAGCGCCACGTTGCCGAGCAGGGCGGTTTCGGTCAGCAATCCGGAGTGGGCGACAAAGTCCGACCCGGCCGGCTCGCCGCCGCGGCAGGCGTCGACGAACTCCTTGTCATGGCCGACCGAGCGCGGCAGGACCTTGGGAGGCGGCCCATACTCCTGCATCCGCGATTCCGGGACGATGCGATGCCCCATCAGGGTGCCTGTCTCGCCGATGTAGAGATCGCCGGCCATCTTGCGGCCCGGCTCGAGATGCTTCGGCGGCGGGGGCAGCAGGCCTCCGTTGTACCAACTCAGCTTGACCGGGGGCATCCCATCGCGGGCCGGGAATTCATAGTGGAGTTCGAACCGGCGGGGATAGATTTCCGCGTTCAGATCGTCGCACTTCGCCTCGACGCTCGTCGGGTGGGCCAGCTTGAGTGCCTTGAAAACGGTCGACAGCTTGTGGCAGCCCATGTCGCCGATCTGGCCGGTGCCGAAATCCCACCAGTCGCGCCACCGCCAGGGATGATACGCGGGATGGTAGGGCCGCGCCGGCGCCGGCCCGAGCCAGAGGTCCCAATCCAGCCCGTTGGGAACCGGCGGGGTCTCCGGCGGCCGTCCGTCCCATTCCGGTCCCGCCCAGAACGCGCCGCCCCAGAGGATTTTCACCTCGTGAACCGGGCCGATTGCGCCCGCGAGGATGAACTCTCGGACGAGACGGTCTTCTTCCGACGCCTGCCCCTGGTTGCCCAACTGGGTGGCCACCTTGGCGCGCCGGGCGGCCTCGGCGACCTGCCGAGCCTCGTAGACCGAATACGTCAGCGGCTTCTCGCAATAGACGTGCTTGCCCCGCGCGATCGCGGCCAGCGTGATCATCGCGTGGCAGTGATCGGGCGTGGCCACCATCACGGCGTCGACGTCTTCCTTCTCCAGCAACTCGCGATAATCGGCATAGGCCTGGCAGCCCCGGTATTTGCCAACGCCTTTCTGCTGGGCATAAGCCTCGTCGATCACGCGGCGCGCCGGCTCGCGCCCCGCAAGCCGGGTCTCTTTGCCCTGGCTCCAGTTCCATGACAGGTAGCCGCCGCTCTCGCGGTTCACGTCGCAGACGGCGACGACCTGGACCTCGGGAAACTGCTGGAAGCGGATCATGTTCTGGATACCCTGCCCGCCCACGCCGATCCCGGCCAGCGTGGTCTTCTCGCTCGGTGGAACATACCCCGCGCCGCCCAGCACGTGGCGGGGAACGATGGCCGTGGCCGCCGCCGCGGCAATTCCTCCGAGAAACCCCCGCCGCGAGATGCTTGCACTGCGCAACACGCTTCTGGCCCTTAAGACACGATTCGATCTCTGCATCTGGTTCTTCCTTCTCTTGATCGTTGATCAAAGCCGCCACCGGCCGGCTCTTAACATTCTTCCGCTTTCCGCTTTCCGCTTTCCGTTCATTCCTCGATCGCCAGTTCCGCAAGGTAGATCGCGGTAATCTGCCTGCCGGCCGCATCGCGCTCGTGGCTGGAATAGTAGGAGACCAGGGCACGGCCGGGCGCGAGTTCCACCAGGCCCGGATAGGAGTTGTCGCCGCCGCTGGGCAATTCGGCGAACTCGTGCAGCGTGTCGTTCACCAGCCAGCAGAGCGACGTTTTCGGGCCGCGGTCTTGCGTCGTGTTCCGCCCGCCGACAACGTAACGGTTGCCCCATTTTACCAACAGTGGCCCGCCAATGTAGCGATCCAGGTCCTTGCGGTCCCATTTTTCGTAGGGGGGGCTCGATTTGAGCAGTTGCGCCGGGCCGCTGCCCCGCCGGCCCACGGCGAGAATCCTGCCGTCGGGCTCAAACAGAAACGCCGTCTCGTCGCCGGCCGTTTCTTGGAACACCGCCCGTTTGCGCCAGATGAGGCCGTCGTCGCTTTCGAGCATTAACGACTCGACCTCGCGCCCCTCGCCTCGGGGTCCGATGGCGAAGCCGGCCTTGCGCCGGCCGCACAGGTAGGCCTTGCCGTCAAAAGCGGCCGCCCGCCAGATGTAGTGGCCAAACGTCCCCTCGAGCATCACCGGGCTGTGCCACGCCGCCCCGTCGTCGGACCAGGCGGCGTACCCGAGATGCTTGTTCAGATCGTAGTCGTCGCTGGCAAGCGTCGTCGCGCCGCTGTACCATGTGCCCGTGTAGACGAACAGCCGGTCCTTGAAAACGAGAAAATGCGGATCGCGCGTGTCGCGCTCCGCGACGTGGAAGCGGTGCACCTGTTGCCAATCCTGCCCGTCGTCGCTTGTTAAGATGATGATCGAGGCCGTCGGATGCACCATGTGCCCGTCGGGGCAACTGCGAAACGTCAGGTAGAGCTTGTCCTTGAAACGGACCAGATCGGTAAAGGCATTGTGCTCCCCGTTGTGGAAAACCCGCCGGACGGAGACGACCTGCACCTTGGCGCCGTCCACCGCCTCGCCGGCGCCAAACACCATTGCCAGTGCCAACATGAGACTTCCCATGGTCATCAGTCCTTCCCTCGTAGACGTTGAGAAAGGAATGTGTTCATTTTGACAAGGTTCAAGGTTCAATTTCCAATGGCCAAGTCTGGTCCGAGAATCAACATAATCCTGGTTCCCAAATAATCCTGGTTTCCAGGCTCCAGCTTGGGAACCAAGTGGGGCCTGGCGGCATGGAAAACGGCCCCCCGCCCCGAAAAACAACACAATCCTGGTTCCCAAGCTCCAGCTTGGGAACCTTGCCATCTCCCAGACTATGGTTTTCGTCATTCCAGGTGCCGCTTGGCGGTGGCCTCAAGCGAGCGTTCCCAAGCTGGAGCTTGGGAACGAGGTGGAGTCTGTGAACCCTGTCGTGCTCTCCGATTGCCCCTGTTGTAACTCGAAGGAGAGACCAATTGAAGAGCGGCCGTGGCCGCTCACCAGAATTCCCTCCGTTGGCGGATAAAACGCAATTCACCGGCCAACCGAGCGCCGCCCCACTGCTGGACGCCTAAACCCTTGCCACCACGCATGTTCCAGCGACAAGGCGCCGCGCCGCGCGTGGTCGGGCGACTGTGATCCGCTCAGCCGGCCGGTCCTCACTGGCGTTGCGGGCCACAATTCCAGCAAATTCGCTGCAACGATTTGAATTGGCGCCGCTGGAACAACCGATACAGACTGACGCAGGAAGGTTCGTTTCGGGCGTAGACATACGACCGCAGTTGTCGGGCGCGCCCTGCCCTCAGTCCTGCCAACATACCAGGGGAGGCCACTGTGAACATCCATCCTTCGGCCATTGTCGATCCGTCGGTCCGGATCGGCAGCGGCGTCACCATCGGCCCGTTTTGCGTCATTGAGCGCGATGTAAGACTCGGGGAAGACTGCCATCTAGCGGCCCACGTGGTGGTCAAGAACGGCACGGTTCTCGGACCGGGTAACCTCGTCTTTGAGGGGGCCGTGTTGGGGGGGCTGCCGCAACACGTCAATATTCCCGAAAACCCGGGCCGGCTCGTGATCGGGGCGGGCAACACGATCCGCGAGAACGTCACCTTCCACCGGGCTCTCCAGGAAGACGGCGAGACGATCATCGGCGATAACAACCTCTTCATGGTCAACACGCACATTGCCCACGATTGCCGGATCGGCAACCACACGATCTTCACAAACAACTCGATGCTCGCGGGACACGTGACGATCGGCGATCGCGCCTACCTCTCCGGGGCGGCCGCGGCCCATCAGTTCTGCCGGATTGGCGCGTATGCCATGGTTGGAGGCCAGGCCCACATCAACAAGGATGTCCCCCCGTTTGTCACGCTCGATGGTCTCAGCAGCCACGTCGTCGGCCTGAACTCCATCGGACTGCGCCGCGCTGGCTTCACCTCGCAGCAGATCAGCCAGTTGAAAGAGGCGTATCGCGTGATCTACCGCAGCGGCTTGTGCTGGAACGACATCCTCCAGAAGCTCCAAGAGGACTTCACCGACGGACCGGCCGCGCAGTTCTACCAGTTCCTTTCGACGACGACGCGCGGCATTATGGCGGAACGCCGACTGCCGCCAGGCGCGGTCGTCAAGCTGCGCCAGGTCGAGGAAACCATGCCCCGGATTCATACCCGAGCCGGCTGATCGGGCGGTGGTGACCGTTCCCTCACCGGCCTTCGGGCCACTTGTCTGAACGGTCGCCCTGTTTGTCGGCAAGCACGGGCGGCGCGTGGGAGGCGACCAGGTGAAACGCTACCTCGTAACCGGCTGCGCCGGTTTCATCGCGTCGAAAGTGACTGAAATGCTCCTCGACGCGGGGTATCAGGTCACGGGCATCGACAATCTCAACGACGCCTACGATCCGCGGCTGAAACAGTGGCGGCTCGCGCGGCTCGAAGGCCGCCCGAACTTCCGCTTCCATCGGGTCGACATCGCCGACCGCGCGGCCCTCGATGCGCACTTCGCCAAAGACGCGGCGCAACCGGCCGGCGAGCCCTACTCGGCGGTCTTCAATCTGGCCGCCAGGGCGGGCGTGCGCCCGAGCGTGGAGAATCCCTGGGTCTATTACGAGGCCAACGCCGCTGGGGCGCTCAACCTGCTCGACCTTTGCCGCCGCCACGGCGTGAAAAAGTTCATCCTCGCCTCGACATCGAGCCTCTACGGAGCGCACAACCCGGTTCCGTTTGCTGAAGACGCCGACACGAACCGGCCCCTCTCGCCCTATGCCGCGTCGAAAAAGGCCGCCGAGACGCTCTGTTACACCTACCACCACCTGCACGGCCTCGACGTGACCGTGTTCCGCTACTTCACGGTCTACGGTCCCGCGGGCCGGCCCGACATGAGCGTGTTTCGCTTCTGCCGCTGGATTGCCGAGGGCCAGCCGATCACGGTATTCGGCGACGGCACGCAGCAGCGCGATTTCACCTACGTCGACGACATCGCCCGCGGCACAATCGCCGGGCTGGCCCCGCTGGGCTACGAGGTGATCAACCTCGGGGGCGACCGGCCGGTGCGGCTCGATTGGATCATCCGCCTGGTGAGCGAGATGTCCGGCCGCGAGCCGGCGATCGAACACCGGCCGGCCCATCCGGCCGACGTGCCCGCTACTTGGGCCCGTGTCGAAAAGGCGCGGCGCCTTCTCGGCTGGCAGCCCGAAGTCGGAATCGAAGAGGGGCTGCGGCGCTGCGTGGCCTGGTATCAAGAGAACCGCGAGTTGGCCTGCTCGCTGAATCTCGGGAAGACGTGACGCGATAGAGTCTTGCTTCCTCGGTCAGCGGATGGGATCATAGCGCCAACCGGGCGGGAGAGGAGGCCTTCGCCCGACCATCCCACGGCGCCGCCGGCACGAATCGCCCATGTCGCTTTCCCGCTTCGTTTACTACTGTGCGGTACTCGGCGGTTGGTCCGCGTTCATCGCCTGGATGTTCCTCGAACGGCCGATCCGCTACCTCGGCGCGCTGGGCGACTCGGCGGCCGCCATCAGCCTGTGGTCGGTCGTTGCTCCCACTCTGACCGCAACGGCCGTTGGCGGAGCGATCGGCTGCGGTTTCGGACTGGTGGGCGAGACGGCCGAAAAATGGGCGCGGCGACTCCGGCAGTCCTTTTTTGGCCTCGTCGGGGGCGCTGCCGGCGGCCTCGCTGGCGGGTTTGTCGGCGCCTTGCTGCACACTTATGCCGGCCTGCCGCGGTCCTTCGGCTGGATGATCATGGGCTCGGCAATCGGAGCGGCGGAGGGGTTCTCCCGCAAATCGTTCCACCGTGTCCGCAACGGGGTGATCGGTGGCGCCCTCGGCGGGATGATCGGAGGAGTCCTCTTCGATCTGATTGCCGGCCCCGGAACCGAAATGGCCAGCCGAGCCTGCGCGTTCACCACCCTGGGAATCGCCATCGGGGCCCTCATCGGCCTGACCCACGTCGTATTGAAACGGGCCTGGCTGACGGTCCTCGACGGGTTTCGCCCAGGACGACAATTGATTCTCGACCAGGTCGCCACGATCCTCGGCCGCGGCGATCACCTCCCACTGCCGCTTCTGGGGCCATCCGCTCGGGACATCGAGAATGAGCATGCGCAGATCATCCGCCAGCCCGGCGGGACGTACGTTGTCGAAGACCGAGCCACGCGGATCGGCACGCTGCTGAACGGTGAGCGGTTGACTGGCCCGGCGGTGCTCCGAGATGGCGATCTAATCCGCCTCGGCGGCAACATCCTCCGTTTCAATCAGCACCAGAGAAGCGGAGAGCCCGCGCCGAGTTCGGCTGCTCGGGGAAGCGCGCCGGCACCCCCGGACATGCCGCCGCTGGGGGCGGCTGTCTACCCTTCGACGATCACTCCACCGCCTCCGCCCGCCGCCGCGCCGCCAGCGCCCCCCGTTCCGCCATCGCCACAACGTCCGGCCACGGGGGCGCTTCCCGGCGGGGCAGTTGCGCCGCCCCCGCCCAGAATCCCGCACCCTCCCGGTCGCAAACCGCCGTCGCGGGGGCCAAGGATTCCTCCCCCGCCGCCACCGCCGTGAAAAAAGGTTGATCGATCGCGCGGTTGGTCTATTGCTGCCAAGGGAGCTTCGCCTTGGCTGCCTCCTGGCCGTAAAGTTGCGACACCTGGAGGCCGCTGGCCTGCGAGGTGTAGAAAAGGCGGCCGTTGGAGATCACCGACCCGACGCACTCGCGGCTGTCGATGGCCGGCCCGGTGGCGGCGAGCTTGTTGCCGTCGGCCAGGTCGATCAGGTCCATGTTGGCCCCGAGGACGTAGGGTTCTGAAAGCGTGAACCGGGTGCAGGCGTATCCGAAATTGAATCGCGAGAGAATCTTGCCGGTCTGGCGGTCGATCACATGCCCGTCTTTGCCGGAAGCATTGGTGAACAGGAACTTCTTGCCGACGGTGATCACGTTGACCGACGAGGCCACCGGCTCCGACTGCCAGACGAGCGATCCGTCGCTGGCGTCGATGCACCAGACGTAGCGATTTTCGGTGAGCCGGTTGGGCTTGTTGTAACCGCCGACGTAAAGGCGTCCGTCCCGGCCGGAGATCGTGCAGCCGGCTGTCACGTGGTGCTCGGTCGTCTGCCAGAGGACTTCGCCCGTCGCTGGATTGAGCGCGGTCGTCAGGCCGTTGGCTTTGGGCTGCTCGCCGCGCCGGGGGGCGTAGCCGAAAAACGTCGAGTAATAGAGCGTGCCGCCCATCAGGCATAGCCCGCAGTCGTTGCCTCCGCTGCCCAGTTCGGAGAAGTCGCGTGTCCAGGCCTCCTTGCCGGTTGCCAGGTCCCAGGCTCGAATGACTGGCCGGTTGTCCCTCGGGTAATAGGGGTTGTCGTGCGTGTAGATGAAGCTCATCACCTCCGCGCCGCCGGGGGGCGTTTCGGGCTGGCCCCTGAAGATAAACGCCTTCTCAGAACCCTGGGCGGCGTATTTTCCGGAGCCGAAGGCATAGATGGCTAGCCCGTCGTGCACCAGCGGCGGCGCCTGCCGGCTCCAACTTGGTGAACCGGTGAACGGCGCCTCCCAGTAGAGCTTTCCGGTGGCCGCATCGAGGCAGCGCAATTGCGATGCCCTGATGCCCGCCTGCGGCAGCAGCAGCCGCTCCTGGTGGTAAAGGGGTGAGGTGAACGAAAGGTGTACTTCGGGATAGTAGCGCCGCCAGAGAAGCCGGCCGGTTTCCTGCTCGACGGCGATGATTTGCCCCTCGGATGTGTGCGTGTACAGGCGGCCGCCCCCGCAGACCGGCAGGTGCTTGAACGTTCCTTCATAACGACGAATCCACTTGACCCGCAGCGGCGGTGCGAGCCCCTGGTCGTTGGCGTTCGTGTTGGCACTATCGCCGTAGTTGGTCGGCCAGTCGTACTCGGGCGCGGCGAGCGGGCTGCTCAAGGGATGGCGGATTTTCCAGACCTCGAGGTCCTTGGTGGGAAGCGGCGCATCGCCCCCTTTTCCCAACACGTAGAGGTAGCCGTCTTCACATCCGAAGTAGACCCGCCCGTCGCAGACGCAGACCGGCGCCGAGATCGGCGCTCCGAAAGCGGTCGCGAACGACCAGCTTTCTCCGCCCGAGAGGGGAACCACGTGCAACCGCCCGTCGAGCCCACCGTAGATGCCATGCTCGGCGGTCAGGATCGGCGAACAGATCGAGGGAAATCCGCCGAGGCTTTCGGTCTGCTGGTTCCGCGGCCTGTGGCGGCAGAACTCCATGCCCCGTTCGGGCCGGCAGCGGTAGACGTCTTCTCCTCGAAGGCTGACCGAGCAGAAACTCAACAGTCCGGGCAGGTTGATCGCCGTTTCGGTGCCGGGCACGAAGGCGGTCTTCACCTCGTTGCCCTCGAGGCGGAAGACCTCCACGCGCCCCGCGTTGTCGCGGCGGTGCCACTGGCGGTAGACCGCGCCGTCTTCTCCCACGCTCTGCCCGAACGTGGCCGGATACTCGCTGCCCGAATAGGCGGGCACGATCCCCAATGCGCGGAGCTGCGGCCGATCGCCGAGGTCCTTGATCCACACGGTCCGTCCCCCCGCGGGCAAGATGACGGTCTTGTCGTGGACCGCGATATCCATCGAACAGCAGAACGAATCCTGCCAGTTGACGCGGCCCTTCTTGTGGGCGAGCCAATCGCTGCTTTCCCAGCGGTTGCCCTCGAGCTGGATCACCTCGCGAACGAAGTCCCAGGTCCAGCAGACCGTTCCATCCGGCTCGACCGCATAGACGCGCGAGCCGAGCGTGGCGAAGTAGACCCGATCGCCGGCGACGGCCGGGGCGCTGAAAATCGGCTCGCCGCAGGCGATCTGGCGAACAATCGAACCGTCGCGGGCATCGAGCACGAAATAAGAGCCGCCCGTTGTGCCGAAATGGAGAAAATCGCCGACAAGAGCCGGAGAAGAGATGTTGCTGCAATTGGCCGGCCCGCCGGGCGTCGGCCTCTGCCAGAGAACCTTGAGCGACTGGGCGTCGACGCAGACGGCGACACCCGATGCATCAACGGCGTATACACGGCCGCCGGCGCAAATCGGCGCGGCCAGCACGGCATCGGTCAGGGGGATCGCCGCCACGAGCCCCAGGGGTGTCGCCACCTGCCGCTCCGGCACGTTGCCGGAGCGCCGTGCGTCAGATTTCAACTGGGACCAGTCTTCGGCCCTTGTTGCGGA
>JAMOAF010000403.1 GCA_023621895.1 Planctomycetota bacterium | reverse complement strand
TTTTCAAGCCTGCAAAGGTTGCATTGGCGCTTTTGGAAGGATAGGGTAGTTAAGTAGAAATGGCTTGCGCGAAAAGGCCGCGAGTCGCCGCAAGATAGGCTGCACCGTCGACTGGAGCTGGATTCATTGCCGTGCATGGCCCATATCCGGTCGGCCTTGGTGCTGAGGGGCGGCTCTCGGTCTCCATTTCAATTCACCCCAAGTTTCCCAATTTAGGAGGACATGTCCATGCGACGAGTGGTATTTGCGTTGGCTGTGATCGCAGCAGCGACGTTCGTTGTTGCCGAGACCGCCGACGCTTGTGGCCTGCTGAACCGCTGTGCTCCGCGGTGCTGCGTCAAGGTTCGGCCAGTGCGCTGCTGCGAAGTGGTTTGCTGTCAGCCTTGCGTGGTCGTTTGCTGCGAACCGGCGGCCTGCGAACCGGCGGCCTGCGCGCCAGCGGCCTGCGCTCCCGCCGAGCAGCCCAAGGCAGCGCCGGCTCCCGCGGAGAAAGCTCCGCCGGCTCCGCCGAAGCCCCCGGTTGCCCCGAAGGCCGAAGTGAAGCCGCCTGCGGCTCCTCCGGCGCCGAAGGCTGAGCCGAAGCCGCCCGCTCCGGCGCCGGCTGAAGCGAAGAAGGAAGCCAAACCGGCCGAAAAGCCGGCCGAAAAGCCGGCCGCTCCCGCCGCTCCCAAGGCCGAGGCGCCGAAGCCGGCCGCTCCCGCCGCTCCCAAGGCCGAGGCGCCGAAGCCGGCCGCCCCCGCCGCTCCCGCGGCTCCCAAAGCCGAGGCACCGAAGCCGGCTGCTCCCGCCGCTCCCGCCGCTCCCGCGGCTCCCAAGGCCGAAGCGCCGAAGCCCGCTGCTCCAGCGGCTCCCGCGGCTCCCAAGGTAGAGGCGCCGAAGCCGCCCGCGGCGCCGGCTCCGCCAGCTCCCAAGCCGGAAGCCAAATAGCTGTGATCGCCGCGCGTCCGTTGCTCCGTTGATCTTGAGCAGTCAGGAGGAATCGAAGCGACGGACGATCCGGCCGGACGCAAGTCCGGGATGCGTTTAACGAAGAGCCCCCCAGCCTGGCGGCTGTGGGGCTCGTTTTTTGCGCGCTGCGGATTTCCGGTTCACCGGCACGCTTTCCGCCGCGGGATCGGCTGGCGATCGAGGGGGGCAACGCACCAGCCGCTTGGCGCACGCCGTGCAGGGTCAGTAGGAATTGACGATCGTCCCTGCCTGCGGAATGACTCCAGTCCGACCGTGTTGGCGGCAGAGCGCGCGGCGATCAGAAGTGCCGCCGCCGATCCGGCTCAACGCGCCTCGTTGCTCGCCTCGGGCTGGCAGTCCCAAGTCAGCGTGCGCTTCGCCACGTTCTGGCCGCCGCATTCAAACTCCGGCGGGATGAACATCGTCATCCGGCGGCGCAGCGAGTGCTTGGGAGGAACCAGGTCCTGGGCGAGGTCGTTTCGCTGGGTGCAGAACCGCCAGCGGTCCATGCGGCCAAAGAAAAAGTCGCGAATTGTCCGCCGCTCGGCGTCGCTGAGGCCCGGCGCCATGCTGGCAACTTCGCTATAGGTCACATCCACGGGCAGCCAGCCGTATTGGGGGATGTACACCTCGGCCCAGACATGGTCGTTCTTCATTCCCGGCGGAAAGATCGGGCCGTTGTGCACACGGGCCGGAATCCCCACGGAGCGGCAGAGCGCGGCATAGAACACCGATTGGATCACGCAATCGCCGATCCGCCGCTGGCGGACCTCTTCCGACGCGCAGCCGTAGGTGAACGTGGCGTCGCGCCACTGCCACACGTAATTGTAGACGATGTTGTCGCAAACCCAGTCGTAGAGCTTGCGCGCCTTGCGGTAGGGATTGCCCTCGCTGCCGACGACGGAGCGCGCCAGCTCCACCAGCGGCTCGGTCAGGGCCATTTGCGGTTCGCCGCGGGTGAAGCGGCGATAGAGGTCGCTCTGCGTGTCGTAGGGCGAAATTGCCTCCGGGTCCACCTGAACGTCGGTGTGATACGCGTCGAAGGCCACCCGCAACTCGACGACCAGGTCGTCCTTCTCCGGCCGTGGAATCTCCAGATACGCGATGCCGATCTGGGAGGTGATGTCCGGGCACGACCGCAGCGCACCGGCCGGCTCGACCGAAACCGTCCGGATGTTCTGGATCGATGGGCACAGTAGGGGGTAAGGAAACCATCCGCGCACCGTCTGTCCCGGTGGCAGATCAACCTGGTGGATCACGGCTTTCGTGGAAAAAACGAATCGAACCGGATCCACGTAGGACTCCGGCGCCCCGCTCGCTGCTCGAATGGCGTCCAGCCGGGCCGATTCATCGAGAAATATCTGGGCAAACTTGCGGAAGTTCGCAGCGGACGCCTCGTTTCGGGCCATCAGCGCCGTCTCGAAAAACTGTAGGTTTGTCGTATTGGAGGAAGCATAGAGCTTTCGGCCGTCGATCGTCCACGAATTGATCCAACCGCGGCGCTCGAATTCGGCCAGCTCCGCCGGTTGCCAGTCACGATAGGTCTTGGCCAACGCCGCCTGAAGCTCGGCCTGGCTCAGAGAGAACAGCCCTCGCATGTCCTCGATCCGCGCCAATCCCTGCTCGGCGTCCAGCCGCGTGCGCCACGCGGCGTCACCCGCCGAGCGAGCAATCAGCTCGCGGTAGAGCTGCTCAGCCCGGGTGAGCTGGCGGCCCTGTTCGAGGTCGACGGCTTCTCGATAGGCCTCCAACTCCGAACCGGCGAAGTGCCTGTCTTCACCGGAGGCGTTGGGAGCCGCGGGCGTGGCTGCCGGAACCGCAGCCGCCACGAGACCGAGGTGTATCAAGGCGAACAGGCTGATGTGCTTTGTCATGACTGATTGTCGTCTCCCTGGCGTACGGCCGCGGGCATCCGCAGTCGCATTCGCCCCAATCTAGACTCCGGCGCGGAGCGGATCAAGCATTGCCGGCGTCAAGTCGGCCGCGACTGGAATCGGAAACGGTCCCGTTCGGGGCGAACGCCTCCGATCGTCGCATTTCTGGGGCCAACGCCCGGGGGCGGGAGCGTGGCAATCGATTGTCGCAAAACGGCACAAGAAGGAACGCAAATAAGCGTTTTTCCCAAGTCCGCCCTGTGCTAGCTTGTAGGCGTGCAAGTGGCGCGAATAGAATGGATGAGTTTTAGGGGTGTTTGCCTCGCGCGGTGGCTGGGGCGGTGTGCAGTGGCGTTGTGAGCTACTTCGTGGCGGCTTATGAACCGCCTTCGCTTTTCCTTTTTTGCAGGTCTTGCCTGCCCGTTGGGGGTCTTCGATGTTTGAGAAAACCTGTCGAGCGGTGTGTTCGGGTCGGCAACGAGCGTTCACTCTCGTGGAGCTGCTCGTTGTGATTGCCATTATCGGAATCTTGATTGCCCTGCTGCTGCCGGCGGTGCAGGCGGCGCGGGAGGCGGCCAGGCGGTCGCAGTGCACCAACAATTTGAAGCAGATCGGTTTGGCGCTTCATAACTACCACGATACGTACAAAGTGCTGCCGTCCGCCCGTTGCATCAAGTATGTCGGCACCGCACTGAGCGGGACCGCATGGGGTTGGGGGATGTTCATCCTGCCGTTCATCGAGCAGCAGTCGCTGCACGATACAATCTCCACCGGCAATCCCAGTCTCTGGGGGGCGTTGAGCGATCCCGCCAAGCAGCCCGTGATGCAGCAGCCGCTCTCGGCTTTCCGCTGCCCGTCGGATATTGCGCCGGAGGTCAACACGCAGCGCACGTTTAATTATTACAGCCAGACGCTCTCCTGCGCGACATCGAACTATGTCGGTAGCAGCAGCAGCGACATTCCCCTTGGCGACAGCCCTTCCGATGCCGAGTACGCCGGGGTTTTTCAGGGACAGCAACCCGTGCCATTTGCGAAAGTTCTTGACGGCACGAGCAATACGGTCGCCGTCGGCGAACGCGCCTGGCAATACCGGGACAACCTCGGGGCGCGGCAGCTTGCAAAAGCAGCGATCGTTTACGGCATCGCCAGCGGCGGCGGCAGCACTGCCGCCGGGATTCGCTGGGGCGATACCCTGGGAGCCGGTGTTTACAAACTGGACCTGAACGGCACCTCTCAGCCGGACACGGCCACGATCGGTTACAACCGTGGCGAGCACTGCTATTTCAGCGAGCATCCCGGCGGCGCCAATTTCGTGCTGTGCGACGGGAGCGTGCGGTTCGTCAGCTCGACGATTGAGGGGCGTTTCAACGAGAAGGGAGTCGCGCTCGATCCGAGCGGCAGCACGAATGCCGCGACGAGGGCGATTGTCGACACGACTTGGGAGCGAATCCTGGCTCGGGCCGATCAGCAGGCGATCAGCGGCCAGTGGTAAGAGCCGCCGCCGGGCACCGGTTCGCCGCGCGGGGTTTGGAAGGATCATATTGTGACAATTGGCTTGCGTCTGCGCGCAAGGCGTGTTTGCCACGGCGGAGCGGGCAAGTCGTTGGCTGAGTTCTTGATTTGAAGGGAGCGACCATGCGTTGTTTTCATTTGGTGGCGTGTCTGCTTCTGGCGGCCATTTTCACGGCCATGGTTGGATGCGGAGGGTCGGAACCAACCGGTCCGGAGCCCAGCATGGACGTGAAGATGGAAACCGAGTTCGAACAGGGCAGCAAACCAATCGACCCGAACAACGTGTAGTGGAGGACATTGTGGCGGCGCCAACCGAGATGAAGTCGAAGACCGAGCCGGCGCTCAGTCTGGGCCCCTACCCGACGAAGATCGGCGCGGAGGAGCTTCTGGAGCTGATCGATCTTTGGGAGTTCACTCCGGAGACGCGCGCGCGGCTGCAAAGTCTTATCGAGGAGGACCCCGGTCTCCGCGGCCCCCACCTGTTCCGCTATTACAATCCCCGTCCGAGCAAAGTCGAAGCGGCGGAACGGGCGTTTGCCGAGTTGATCGGCGTGAACCACTGCCTGGCGGTCAATTCCTGCACGTCAGCCCTGGTATGCGCCTACCGGGCGCTGGGGATCGGGGCCGGCGACGAGGTGATTGTCCCCGCCTATACTTTTTTTGCCACGGCCGCCGCCGCGGTCGCCAGCAATGCAATCCCCGTGATTGTGGAGATCGACGAGACCCTCTGCCTCGATCCGGCGGCCGTGGAAAAAGCGATCACCAGGCGGACCAAGGCGATCGTTCCGGTGCACATGCGCGGGGCCCCGGCCCAGATGGACGCGATCCTCGACGTCGCTGGGCGGAAGGGACTGCCGGTCATCGAAGACGTGGCCCAGGCGGGCGGAGGGGCGTTTGGCGGAAGGCGGCTCGGCAGCCTCGGGAAAATCGGCTGCTTCAGCTTCGACTACTACAAGGTCCACGCCAGCGGCGAAGGGGGTTTCGTCGCTACCGACGACGACTGGCTCTACACGAGAGCTCAAAGCTGGCACGACACGGCCGCCTGCTGGCGCCCGAATCGCTTCGCCCGCGAGCGGCAGCCGGGCGAATTGTTCTGCGGAGAGAACTACCGCATGAGCGAATTACAGGGCGCCGTGGCGCTTGCGCAGATTCGCAAGACCGACGCCATGCTGGCCGGCTACCGCCGCGCCCACCGGCAGATCAAGGATCGGATCGACCCGGCGCCGGGAATGACGTTCCGCCGTGTTCCGGACGAATCGGGCGATACGTCGATCGCGCTGGTCTTCTTCTTGAAGGACGCCGAATCGACCAGGAAGGCGATGTTCGCCATGCAAGAGATGGGCGTGCCCGCCGGCGGCATCTACGACCACAAGGTCCGCGACTGGCACATCTTCACGTACTGGGAGCACATCCTGGATCGGAAGCACGTTGCGCCGGACGGGCTCCCCTGGAGCGCCGTCCCGGCCGATGAGCTTCCCCGCTATAGCAGGGAGATGTGCCCAAGGACGCTCGACCTGCTCGGCCGGGCGATCATGATCGACATCCACTGGCAATACACCGCGGACGACTGCGAGCAGATTGCCGAGAGAATCAATCGCGGCCTTCGAGCAGGATCGTAAGGCCGGTCTTCATGCCGCCTTGCCCGAGGGCGCGCGGGAGGGGTGCGCCCTCGTTGGGCGCAGGCGGAACAGGGGCCGTTTTGCAGCCGCGTCGCAGGGTCGCAGGTGTGAGGTTTCCGATTTTGGCATTAAAAATGGGGAGCATGTCACGTGAAACTGGGATTGTGCATCGAGATGGTGTTTGCGGGCCTGAGGTTTGAGGATCGCATCGCCGCGGCGGCCAAGGCGGGGCTCAAGCATGTCGAAATGTGGTTCGTCGACGGCAGCTATCAAGGCGCCGCCGAGCGCCTCGCCGCGGTATCCAAAGAGCACGGCGTCGAGATCACCAACACGGTGATCGGTTCACCCGACGGGGCGATCGGTGGCGGTCTGACCGATCCGGCGAACCGCCAGGCGTGGCTCGACCGCGTGCGAAAGACCCTCCAGTTCAACCAGGCGGCCGGCATCCCCGCGACGATTGTCTGTACCGGCAATACCGTGCCCGGCAGAAGCGATGGCCAGATGGAGGCCTCGGTGCTTGCCGGCCTGGAGGCCACGCTCCGCCTGGCGGAGCAGTCGCAGGTGACGCTGCTCTTGGAGCCGCTGAACACCCATTACGATCATCCCGGCTATTGGCTCACCAGCAGCGACCGGGGGGCGGAGATTTGCCGCAAGCTGCGGTCCCCGCGCCTCCGCCTGCTCTTCGACTGCTACCATATGCAGGTCATGGAAGGGAATCTGCTCAATCACATCGAACGGAATCTGGACGTCATCGGGCACCTCCACAGCGCCGGCGTGCCCGGACGCCATGAGCTCTTCCGGGGCGAGACGAACTATCCCTACCTGGTCGAGGCCGTCGAGCGGATGGGCTACGACGGGGTCTTCGCGCTGGAGTACATGCCCAGCATGGCCGACGACCTCTCGGTGCGCGAGACGCTGGCCCACCTGGGGCTGACGTAGGCTCTATCCGCGGACCTGCCGGCGGTATGCAGTGGGTGATGTCCGCTCGAACTTCCGGAAGACGAGGGCCAGGCGCTGCGGCGTGGAGAAGCCCGCCTGCCTGGCCACCGCGGGCATGGAAAGCGAGGTTCCGGCCAGGAGCTGCTTGGCGTGTTCGACGCGAATCCGGAGCAGCTCCTGGAGCACGCTGCTGCCCAACAGGCGGCGGAATTTCCGCTCCAGATCGCGCCGGGTGACCCCGACGTGGATCACCACGCTCTCGACGTTGATGCCGCGCCGCGCGTGCTCGCGAATGAACGACAGCGCGGCCGAGACGGCCGGATCGGAGATCGCCGTCGTGTCGGTCGATTGCCGTGTGACGACGCCGACCGGAGGCAGAAACAGCGCTTGCGGACGCGGGCCTCCCTCGATCATCCCATCGAGTTGCCTGGCCGCTTCGTAGCCGATCCGCTCGCCGGGGATGCCGATGCTCGACAGCGGCGGCAGGGTGAGCGAACACTCCAGGTCGTCATTGTCCACGCCCAACAGGGCGATATCGCTCGGCACGTGGAACCCCAGCAGTCCGCAGGTGTCGGCCAGGGTCCGCGCGGGGATGTCGTTGCAGGCGAAGATCGCCACCGGCTTGGGCAGGTTGTTGAGCCAGTCGCGGGTCTGGCGGTCCAAGGTCCTCCAACTCGTCACCGTGGGAACCCGGTGAAGGTAATCGCCGTAGCAGCTCGACGCCGCGTGCCCCTCCTCTGCCAGGCGGCGGCGGAAGCTCTCCTCCCGGATGCGAGAGTACATCGCCGAATGGACGCCGAAGTAGCCGAAATGGCGGAACCCGCGCGAGAGAAAGTATTCGGCCGCCATCCGGCCCACCGCTTCGTGGTCCACGTCGACCACCGGCACTCGCAGTCCCGCAATCGCGCAGCCGGTGTCGACCAGCGGTTTGCGAAGCCGCTGCAAGCGGCGGGCGAACCCCTCCTCGAACAGGTTGGCAATGATCCCATGGGGCCGCCAGTCCTTCACCTCGGGGATGATCTCCAGCGTCGGCGGACCATTGCGGAAGGTCCAATCCGGCCGCTGAAGGGCAAACTCCCGGACGCCGCGGATCACCGCCCGCGAAAAACTCAGGTCCTGGCCCATCAGCAGGGCGATGCGGCGTAAGGGAACCATCAGAGCGCGCCGAGAGACTGGGAGACTGGCGAACCGGATTATCGTAGCCCCGCTCGGATCGAATCACAAGCGGATTGTCGCAAAACGATCAAGAATAGAACGCAAATGGCTATTTCGCTCCCTCCAGCCCTTGCCTAGCATGAGCCGGGTCGGCAGCCGGCGAACCTAAGTTGCATGGACTCCGCGGCGAAACGGACAGGAGACGAACGCGATGCCTGGTCCAGGAGCATATTGGATTGGCGAGGAGGAGCGGCAGGCAGTGATCGAGGTCCTCGAGTCGGGCCACCTGTTCCGCTACGGCGACTTCCACGATCCGCAATTCCGCCACAAGGTCTACTCGTTCGAGCAGGAGTTTGCCGCCTATTGCGGTGTCTCGCACGCGCTGATGACCAGCTCCGGCACGAGCGCCATCCTGGCGGCCGCCAGCGCGATGGGGATCAAGCCGGGCGACGAAGTGATCGTGCCGGCCTATACGTTCGTCGCCTCGTACACGGCGCTGCTCTTCCTCGGTGCGGTCCCGGTTCTGGCGGAGATCGACGACAGCCTGACCATCGATCCCGAGGATATCCCGCATCGGATCACTTCCCGGACAAAGGCGATTATGCCGGTCCACATGCTCGGCAACCCCTGCGACATGGCTGCCATCATGGAGATCGCCGACGCCAACGGCCTCGCGGTTCTGGAAGACGCCTGCCAGGCCGCCGGCGGAAGCTACCGCGGGCGCAAGCTGGGAGCCATCGGCCGCATGGGCGCATTCTCGCTGAACATTTTCAAAACGATTACCGCCGGCGACGGCGGCGTGGCGGTCACCGATGACCCTGACCTGTACGAAAGGGCATTCGGGATGCACGATCAGGGGCACAAGCCGCTGCGGGCCGGCGTCGAAGTCGGAACGCGCGGCATCCTCGGGCTGAACTTCCGCGCCAACGAGCTGACCGGGGCGGTGGGCCTGGTGCAACTCCACAAGCTCGATCGCATCCTGGCAACCTTGCGCGAGAAGAAGAGAAAGTTCAAGGAGAGAATCTTGGGCGCCGGCGGATTCCGGTTTCGCAGGCTCAACGACCCGCAGGGGGAGTGCGCCACCTTGTGCACCGTGCTATTCCATTCGAGCGATGCGGCGGCGGAAGTCGCTCAAAACTTGAACACCGCCACGCTCGA
>JAMOAF010000724.1 GCA_023621895.1 Planctomycetota bacterium | reverse complement strand
AAACCGGCGACCCATCCTTGGTCAACACGTCGGTGACCCACGGGCCGTCGACATCCTCGATGGCGATGGCGCCTTGGCTCATGTACCGGTAAACCTCGGTTGTGCCGGCAGTCGTTCCGGGGCCCTGCCAGGCAATCACGAAATTACCGTCGTTGGTTGAGCTGACCGACGGGAAAACCTGGTCGCCGGTGGTGAGGTTATTGGCGCGGGTCTCGCCGCCGATCCGATCGAGGGTGAAGTCGAACCTCTGGAAGAAAATCCCCGAGGCGTCCACGTTCTCGGGCACACTGCCGTTCCCCTGCCAGGCGACGACAAAATCGCCCTGGTTGCTGAAATCGACGGTGGACAGCATCTGGTCGGCCAGCGTGGTCGAGTTCACGAGGAACTCGCCGCTCCTTTCCGGAACCCGCTCAATATCCATGCTCCAGCCGGTGAAGACACCGTTGATCGGCGTCTGGAACCTCGCCGTGGGATCGAAGTTCTCGTCGACGTCCTGAACAACCAATGTCCACACGCCGGGCAGAACGTTGCCGTAGATATCCGTTCCGCCGCTGGTCAACTGGCCGTCGAATCTGCTCAGCGGGTCCTGCGGCCGGTATCCCGTGGGGCTGATGAAGGGCGGCGTCGCCGTGGGGTCGTTGATGCTGATCGGCGCCTCGTCGTCGAACAGCGTGTCGATGAAGTCGGCGCCCGCCGCACCGCTCCGCGGCACGTTGGCGAACAGCGCGATTTGCGTGCCCGACGGGGCGATCAAATAGACCTGGACATCGTCCGGCTCCGCGTGCTGGATGTTGAGAAAGACGTTGATGTCGTTGATCGTGAAAGAATCAGGATAGTTCGACGGAATGGTAATCGTCGATGTGATCGTATTCCCGTAGCCGAAGGGCACCGGCGTCGTCGCACTCGAGTAGGTCTCAATCGGATTCCCGGCTACCTGCTGTTGCAGCAAGGGGACGTTGATGAGTTGACCGTACACGCCGTTGCCGCTGCCGTCCTGGCTGCCGCTGGCTGTCCAGGTGCAGACAAAGTTGTTGCCGTCCGGCGTCATCGAAACGTCCGGATAACGCTGACTGCCCGTCCGGGTGTCGTTGACGATGATCTCCGAGCGGCTCAGAGTCGACAGCGGTGAACCGTCGGCATTGAAGACGCGAGCCATGATATCGTCGCCCAGCGAGCCGCCCTGATCCGACTGCCAGGCAATCACAAACGATCCCTGGGAGCTCATGTCGACAACGGAGTACTGCTGGTTGCGCGACGTGGTGACGTTCACCTGGAACTCGGGCGCCATCGGCTGCCCCGCCGAGTCGAAGCGGCGCGCGTACACGCCGTAACCGGAGCCCGGCTGGCCGCCCGTCTCTTGGGCGTAGCTCGACCAGGTGATCACAAAATCGCCGTCGGCGTCCATTGCCACCGACGACCAGATCTGGTTGTCGGCGGTGTAGCTGTTGACGAGGAAGGGGTTGCCGAGGGCCGTGCCCTTGGCGTTGAAACGCCGGGCGTAGATATCGGCGTCGACCTTGGGCATTCCCGTGACCGGGTCGATCACCGGATTGCCCTGGGCGTCGGTCACCGTGCGGATATTCGTCCACGTGACAATGAAATCGCCATCGGCGTCCGCCGCCACGGTGGCGTAACGCTGATCGTCCTTGGCGAACTGGGCGGCGTTGGTGGCGCCTTGGAGGACCGGGATCGGCCCCAGGTTGTCGCTCGGCGATCCGTCCGGGTTGAACCGCCGGAAATAGACGCGGTCCTTGCCGTTGTCGATCGCCGTGAGCACGACCACGTGATGCCCGTCGGCGTCCGAGGCGACGGCGCCGCGGTTCTCGCCGGCAAGCCTGGCGCCGGTGTCCGGGAACGTATCGTCATCGCCGGTCACCGGGCGGTCGGAATCCGGATCGTTCGGGTCCTTTCCCGGATCCGGGCCGGGCCCGGTCGTGTCGGACTCGATCGTGAATCGGTGTTCGTAGCCGCCCAGGCCGAGCGTCGTCGGGCTTGCGCCCGGGATGCCGTCGTAGTCGCCGTCCAGCGCGTTGCCGGTGCTGATCACGGCCCCTGTCGCCGGATTGAGCAGTGCCGAGCCATCGGTGATCAGGTCGCGAACGGTCAGCACGTACGCGCCGTCCTTCAAGGGCGCGGTTCCAAAATTGATCCCGTTGCCGTCGAACGTGACGGTGGCCTCATACTTGTTCGTCAGCGGATTCAGACCGAAGGTCACGCTCTTGATGCCGCCGACGATTACGCTGTTGTTGCGGGCGATCACCCAGTTGTTCGGATTGAGCACGCTGTGCAGACCGGTGGCGCCGCCGACCGTGGAGAGGGCTTCGTCGAAAACAACGGTCAGACTCGCAAGACCCAGATCGGGGTCGACAACGACTGTGTCGCCGTCCGGTAACCGCTCGCCCAGGGCCAGCACGTCGGTGATGATCGGCCCGACGATGTCGGGGCGCTGGAAGTTCGACGCGCTGTCGTACTTGTAGACGGCCGTCGTGCCCGGCAGCGTGCCGACGCCCGTCCAGCCGACGACGAAATTGCCGCGCGCGTCCATCCCGATCGAAGAAATCCATTGGTTCCCGTCGGTCTGCCGGTTGACTCGGGTTTCACCACCCATCCGCGTTCCGCCGCCATTGTATCGCTGGTAGAAAACGCCGTAGCCCGACGTATCGCTTTGCGAGGGTTGCGTTCCCTTGCCGCTCCAGGTGATCACGAAATTGCCCAACGTGTCCATGGCCACCGACGAATACATCTGGTCGCCTTCGTTCGTCGAGTTGATCTGGAACGAGGTGGGGACCGCGTTGACGTCGGTGATGTCGAGGCTCCACGAGCCGATCTCCGGGGAGAGCGCCGAGAGGGAGCCCGTCTCGTTATTGCCCGGATTCACGTCCTGCACGATCAGCGTCCACGTCCCTTGGGCATCCTCGCCGTTGAACGCCGCCAGGGCCTGCTGCGGGATGAACGAGCCTTCGTAATTCGGTACGGCGCCCCGGTCCGAATTGTTGATGCTTACGCCGGTCGGCGCCTGGTCGTCGAAAATCGTGTGATCGAGCGTGTTGCCCGCCGGCCGCGAGCCGTCCACGAGCCTCTTCGGCAGGGCGCTGAAGAGCACGACGGTCGTGCCGCTGGGGCTTTGCAGGCTGACGGTCACGTCCTCCAGCCGCGTGTGGGTCAAGATGCCCAGTTGCAGGTTGAGGTCGGCAATCGTGAAGCTGTCGGGGACGTTGATGGAGAACTGGTGCGTCTGGGAAATGATGTGCGAACTCGGATCGCTGTAGTGCCGCGGCTGTTGGCCGGAAATCTTGGCCCACACCGAGTTGCCGCTCGTGTCGGCCGCGGAGTCCGTCCAGGTGACGACATAGGCCTGGCCGTCGAATCGCATCGCCACGTCCGGATAGCGCTGGTGCCCCACGGTGATGTCGTTGACTCGCGTCTGGCCGGCCTTCGGTGAGCCGGAGGCATTGAATTCGCGGGCGTAAATGTCGTCGTCGACGCCGCTCTCGTTGCTCTGCCATGCGATCACAAAATCCCCGTTGCCCGCCATCGCCACGCTGGGCATCTGCTGGTTGCCCGTCGTGTTCACGTTGACCTGGATCTGGCGGCCCGGGTTCGCGCCCCCCGCGGCGTAGCGGCGCGCGTAGACCTCGTAGTTCGTGGTTGCGGACCCGACGGTCCGGGCGTCGTGCGTCCAGGCGATCACGAAGTTGCCTTCCGTGTCCATCGCCACGTCGGACCATTTCTGCGTCGAGGCCGTCGAGCCGTTGACGCGGAACGCCTCCGTCACGTCCTCGCTGAAGACGGGAACCTCAAATCCGCCGACGTCCGTGAGCCCGAGAATTCCGGCTCGGGAGGGGAATGCCCGCGCGTACACGTCGGCGTCGCCGCCGGTGTAGTTGGTCCAGGTGACGACGAAGTCGCCGTCGGGATCGATCGCCACGCTGCCGAATCGCTGGACGCTGCCGAGCAATTCCGGATGGGTCGAGGTGGGAGTCACCGCCATGATCGGGAAGGCGTCGACTCGCGTGCCGATCACGTTGTCGTCCCCATCAAGCAGCGGTAAGTCGGCCGGCGTGCCGTCGGCGTCGTAGCACCGCATGAAGAGCCGATCCCGGCCCAAGGCGGTGTCGTAGGCCGTCCAGACCATCACGTAGTCGCCATCGGCGTCGACCGCCACCGCGTTGGGGCTTTCCGGATAGAGCGTGCCGGTGATCCGGCCCGCGCCGCCGCTGACAACCGAGTCGACGGGTGTATCGACCTCGTCGATGTGCACCGCGAACGTCCGCCCCATGGGAACGCCGCTGGCCGCCGGACCAAGCGAACCCAGGGGATTGCTCGCCAGGTCGCGCAAGCCCGAAATCCCCCCCGCAGCCGACGGCGAGAGCGCCGTGATCTTGTACTCGGCGCTGCCGAGCGAGGTCATGCCCGGCACCAGGCCGCCGTTGGCGTCGAGCGTCAAGACCGCTTCCCACTTGTTCGTCGGGATCGCCGAGAGCTCGTAGGTCCCGCCGAAAGCGTCCGGCCGGCCGGCCAGCTCGGAAGCCTTGTTCAGGCCGAACTGGACATCGACCACGCCGAAGGGAATTTCCACGCCGTTCTGCGTGAGCACCCAGTTGTTCGTGTTCAGCACGCTGTCCGGGTTTTTCGCCGGATCGCCGGCCAACAGCGGTTCATCAAACGGAACGACGATATACCGCACCGGGCCCTCGATCGTGCCGCCGTCGGCCACGAGGTTGCCCTGGTGATCGACCAGGTCGGTCATCCGCGGGCCGGCCGCGTCGACGCTGTCGTCGAACCGCCGGTAGTAGATGTTCTGGTTGGCCGAACCGTAGTAAGAGTCCGGGTAGCCGGATGCGTCCCAGGTCCGCTCCTCGTGCTGCATCCAGACGAGCGTGAAATCGCCGTCGGTCTCCACGGCCAAGGAGACGTCGGTCTGGGTGGTCCCCGAATCGGCCGCCTGGTACTGGATGATCTGCGCCGTCTGGGGGGCCGGCGTCAGGCCGTTTGCACTCAGCTCGAGGCCGATGTACGAATCGTGGACCTCGCCCTGGAACGTGACCTCGAAAACGACGGTATTCGCCGCAGTCGGGTACCGCCAAGGCTGCGATCCGTCGGAGAGCGTCACCTGCCGGGCAAGGATTTCCTGCGTGGAAACAACCCGCACGTCGACAACCCCGTCGTACTGCGGCTCCGGCCAGTTGACGCCCGTCCGCGTCGCCGCCTCCAACTTGTCGTGAATGTCGTCGCGCGTCGCCGCAACGTTCATCACGTTGTTGGCAAACACCGGGTTGAACGTGATCGTGTCGAACCCGGCGGCAAACGAATTGTAGAGCCGCGCCGCGAACGTTCCGCCGGTGGCGGCCGTGTCGATCGCGATCAGGTACTTCGTGTTGTGCCCGTCGCGCTTGGCGTTGACCACGCTGTCGCTGGCGAGGATATTGGCGGCGCCGGTAGGCGGGTCGGCGTCGAAGCGGCTGTACATCACGCCGTTGGCCTCGCCGCGGAGCAGCGTGGCCTTGCTGTCGAGAATCGCGCGGATCCGGCCGAGTTGCGACAGGGTGGCGCCCTGGTTGGCCGCATTGATCAGCACCAGCTCGATCGCCGTGTCGACGTCGATGTTGCTGCTCAGAGACACGTTGCCGCCCGGGAAGAACACCAGCAGATCGGCGTTTGCCGGGTCGCTCAAAGCCTTCGCGAAGTAGCTGCTGCCGAGGTAGAAACTGTCCGAAACGTCCGGGCCGAAACCGTCGTAGGCGATCACCAGGTCGCCGTCGGCGTCGAGGCCGGCTCGCGGGTTCTGTTGCGTTCCCGGCCAGAGCGTGTTGGCAGCCAGATCGAAACTCGCGCTGTTGGGGCGGAAGGTGTCGCGGACAACCGTCCGGCTGACGTTTCCGGCCGCGTCGAACAACTGGTACATGATCGCCCGCGTGCCGATCGAATTCCGGCCCACGTTGTCGGGATCCTGGAGCGTGCCGGTCTCATAGGCCACGATGAAGCGGTTCTGCTTGTCGAACGCCGTGGAGTGGTTGACACCGGAGCCGACGTTGAACGGCCCGTCGATCAGGTTGCCCTTGGAGTCGTAGATCTTCGCGGTGATCGTCAGGCCCGTGTTCCAGGTGATCACGGTGTTGCCGTCGTGGCTCATGCCCACGTACGGATCGCTGTGAATCTGCGTGTCTTCCGTGTTCACCAGGAACTCGTCGGCGATCGGCGCGCCGTCGCGAGTGAACTGCCGCGCGCGGACGCTGTTGAAGAAGCTGATGTCCTGCGAGGTGGACGACCAGCCGATTGTGAAATTGCCGTCGTCGTCCATGCCGATCGAGGGATCGACCTGCGGGCCGGTGGTCTTCGTATTGACGCGGAATGCGTCGCCCTTGGCCATGATCCCCGGCACGTAAGCAACGTGCGCGGGAGCCGTCAGGCCGATCGGCGTGAACCGCCGAGCGTAGATGTCGGAAACGTTGCCGGAAGCCTGCGATTCGCCGATCTCGCTCTGCCAGGCAATCACGAAATCGCCGTCGGCGTCCATCGCCACCACGGCGTTGGTCTGATCGAACTTGTCGGGATTCGGGGTGAAGACGTCTTCGGGCTCTTCCGGATTGACGCGGAATTCCGGGCTCGGCTCCTTGAGCGTCACGACATTGATCTCGGGCGAGGCGATCCACGAAGCCCCCAGCTCGTCGACGGCCTTCACGACCACCAGCTCCGGGTGGTCCTTCTTGCCGGCGTTGCCCTCCGTGCTGCCGGAGATCTTGCCGTCGAAAGTGATGTCGAACTGCGTCAGGCTGACCGTGCCGTCAGGCAACGTCACCGGCTGCACGGAAACGTTCGGCACGCCCTGGCGGATTGTCTGCGGCTGGGAGTACGGCCCCTGGAATGGCGGGATGCGGCTCGGCGGTTCGAACTCGATCGGCCCGATGTCGAAACCGGTCATCGTCTGGCGGAAGTTCTCCTCGATAGACCGGGCCGTCAGGTTCGGGTCCGTCGGTGAGACATAAACCCGGCCGATTTCAACCGGCTCCCGGATCGTCTCGATCTGCACGGCCGGCAGGAAGCCGCTCGCGAAGTTCGTGCTCTGGACGCTGATGAGCGGCTGGTTGTTGCCAAGCGAGAAATCGCCAAAGTGGATTTCAAACTCCTTGGGACTGATCGGGCTGACATTCACGTCGGCCAAGGCCCCGCCGAGGCCCTGCAACGCGGTCTGAATGCTGCTGGCCGTCGTGGCCAGGGAATCCACTTCGCTGTAGACGACCGTCGTCGATTCGCCGGGACCGATCACGCCGTTGCCATTGACGTCGAAGCCCAGCGTGATCGAGCCGGAAACGGACGATTGGCCGTAGTACGACCCTTGCTGCGGCTGGTAGGTGGCCGAAATCGTCAGTTTCTGCACCTCGTTGCCGCCGTATTTCAGCGTGAAATAGCCGAATTGGCCGGCAACCGCGTCGGCGGTAAGCTCGGTGGGAATCGTCAGCCGCTGCACCTCGTCGGTGAAGTAGCGAGCGTAAATGTTCGCATCGGTCCAAGGCCGGCCGGTCACCGGATCGATCACCGGCTGGCCGCTATCCGGATCGATCACCTCGTCGAAACGCGTCCAGACAACGACAAAATCACCGTCGTTGTCCATCGCCAGCGACTGGCCGGCAACCATCTGTTGCTGGTTTTCGCTGACCACTTGGTTCACGAGAACGTCGGTCCAGTCGGCCGGCGAGACGCTCAGAAGCTGCCGCTCTTCCAGCGGATCGACGAGCAGGCTGCGGCACTTGCCGTGCTTGGAATCATGACGCGCTGGACGTCCGACGCGCTCCCAAAGGCTCTCGAACTTCGTAGCGATGCTGTCCAGCGTGGGCAATCGGAAAATCGACATAGTCTTTCATTCCTCAAAACTGGGTACCAAAGTCCAAGAGCGACTCGCGCTGCGGTGGCAATCCCGCTTCCTGGATTGCCGAAGGCAATCGGGGAGCCCCGTTCTGATCGGTGTCAATTTGGTTGCTTTCCCCGCCGCCGCCAGTCCCCGCGGCGAAAGGAGTGGATTCAGTTGGCGACCCGTCCACGGGCCGCTGGTGGCTGGCTCGCAGCCAATACGAACAATCCGGATTAGTCACGGCTTCGTGGACCGCCGGCTTGTCAAGATTCAAAATCGTCGGTCGGCGAACGCCCGGCAGAAACTCGACGTCATAGAGTTCTTCGCACCCGGAAGTGAATTCGAACTGGCCGACCATCCGCCCGCCCCGGAGATCGACGACCGCCACCCCGCAGGTCAGTCGCTTGAGCCGCCGCTGGATCGGCAGCCCGCCAAAAATGTGCTTCTCCCGGATCCTGCACATTCCAACCAGCGCGAAAGAGCCGGCCAGGCAGAGCCCGCGGACATAACCCGGCAGGGCACAGACCACGTCGTGGCCGCCCGTTTCCGGATTCACCACCACGAGCTCTCCCGCCCCCGAGTTGAGAACCCAGAGACGCCCCTCGTGCCACCGGGGCGAATGGGGCATCGACAGCGAATCGGCCACGATCCGACCGGTTTCCACGTCGATCACCACCCCGCCAGTGGCCTTCTTCTCGCGCCAGCCGCCCGGCGTGTCCGTCGTGCCCAATGCCGTCACGTACTTTGGGCGGCCGGCAACCATTGCCAGGCCGTTCAGATGGCAACGATCCTCCGGGACAAGGTCCGATACAAAACTCGGACGCCAGACGGGCGCGAAGTGATGGTCGCAGCTCACCCGCGCCAGGCAAGAGAAACGGGTGTTGACAAAAATCAGGCCGCCGTCGTCAAACGCCACGTCGTGGACGTTGAGGTCGCCCGTGTGGTAACTTACCCGCGGCAGGTAAAGGGCGTCGTAAAGCCCCGGCCGCCCCTCCAGGTACTCGTGGGCCAAGAGCGGCGCGTCGGCGAAAATCTCGATTGAATGGCGTGTCGCCAGGGCGAGACGCCGCCCCTCGATCGCCAGCCCCAGAGGCTTGTCGAACTGCCGCATCAGCAGCGTCACCTGCCGGCCGTCCCAGCCGATCGTCGCCACCTTGCCCGCCTGATACGTCGACAACACGAGCGATCCGCCCGATTGCGCAAGCCAAGCGGGAAAGTCCGGTGAAACCGAACAACTGATCTGGTCTGCTGCCTGGTTGTCGTTCGCTTGCGTCATGATTCTCTTCTCCCTGTCTCCTTACAGGGGTCATACAAACGCCATGCCAATGGAGGACGCCTCTGCTTTGAAGGCCGGCT
>JAMOAF010000866.1 GCA_023621895.1 Planctomycetota bacterium | reverse complement strand
TCTGTGTGTGGCGATTCGGGCTACCGTGGTGGCACAAGCGCGGGGCAAGCCCACGCGGCTATCTGTTAGTGGCGATTCGGGCTACCGTGGTGGCACAAGCGCGGGGCAAGCCCACGCGGCTATCTGTGTGTGGCGATTCGAACCGCCCTCCGGCCGCTTGGCCGCGGTTGGTCCCGTCGTAAACGCTTGACTCCACCCGGCGGAGGACTGAGAATCCGCGTATTCGTGCCCCGCGACCTGCCGCTCAAAAGTCACCCGTTCCTGTTGCCATTCGAAAGGGCCCGTCAATGACCGAGAACAACCTGAACCGAACGTCAACCAAGTCGCGCCGCCAGTTTCTCCAGGCGAGCGGCGCGTTGCTGGCCGCATCGGCGCTCGGGGCGGCCGCGCCGCGGGTCCATGCGGCGGAAGCCAACACGATCAACATCGCACTAATCGGGTGCGGCGGCCGGGGCGCCGGAGCGGCGGCCAATGCCCTGAACACCAAGAGTCAAGGTCCGGTCAAGCTGGTGGCCATGGCCGACGTCTTCGAGAACCGGCTCCAGGGGAGCCTGAAGGCGTTGACAAACCAGTACCCCGGCCAGGTCGACGTCCCGGCCGAGCGGCAGTTTCTCGGTTTCGATGGCTACCGCAAGGCCATCGACGCGCTCGGTCCTTCCGACGTGGTCCTGTTGTGCACGCCGCCGGCCTTCCGGCCGATCCACCTGGAATACGCCGTGGAAAAGGGCCGCAACGTATTCATGGAGAAGTCGTTCGCCGTCGACGCGCCGGGAATCCGCCGCGTGCTGGCGGCGGGCAAGAAGGCGGCCGAGAAGAACCTCAAGATCGCCGGCGGCCTGATGAGCCGCCACAACATGCCGCTCGAAGAGGCGGTCCAGAGAATCCACGACGGGGCCATCGGCAAGGTGATCACCTGCTGGGCCTATCGCGAGCACACCCCCGTGGGATTCACGCCCAAGTCTAAAGGCATGAGCGACTTGGCCAACCAGATCCGCAACTACAGTTGCTACACCTGGGTGAACGGCAGTTTCCTGCTCGACTGGCTGATCCACAACCTCGACGTCTGCTGCTGGGTGAAAGACGCCTGGCCCGTCTCGGCCCAGGGGCAGGGCGGCCGGCAGGTTCGCAAAGACGCCGATCAACTCTTCGACCACTACGCCGTCGAGTATACATTCGCCGACGGCACGCGACTCTTCGCCCAGGGGCGGCACATGGCCAACTGTTGGGGCTTCTTCGGCGACGTGATCCACGGCCAAAACGCCGCCGCGGTCCTCGGCGAGGGAATCCCCGTGCCGCGGATTTACAAGAGCCACCACCAGGCGCCCGACAACCTGGCCTGGCAGTACCAAGGTCCGGACGTGAGTTCCTACGACCGGGAGCATCAATTGCTCTTCGACGCGATTCGCAACGACAAGCCCTACAACGAAACCGAGCGGTGCGCCTTCGCAGCGATGACCGGCATCCTCGGCCGCATGGCCGCCGAGTCGGGCAAGCTGGTTACATGGGACGAAGCGATCAGCTCCGACCTCGTGCTGGCCCCCGGATTGGAGAAGATCGCCAGCCTCGACGATCCGGCGCCCGTCGCACCCGACGCCCAGGGCCAGTATCCGGTCGCCATGCCGGGGTTCACCAAGGCGCTCTAACAGAAATCAGTCCGTGGGACGGGTCTCCAGGCCCGTTTCTCCCTGGTTCCCAAGCTCCAGCTAAGGAATGACCAAGGTCCAATTTTCAATGACCAATCAAGAAGCTCGCGAAACGTGTTTGAACATTGGATTTTGAACCTTGAACCTTTCATCCCTGTCCCCTGGTTCCCAAGCCGGAGCTTGGGAACGAGGTATGGTAAAGACTGAACCCTGAACCCCGAACCCTGAACCCTCCCATGTGCGGCCTCACCGGCTTTCTATCCCCGGCAGTTCACAACCAGGACGAGTTGCGCGCACGCGTCCTGCAAATGACCGAGACGCTGGCGCACCGCGGGCCCGACGACCAGGGCTTGTGGGTCGATGCGGCGGCGGGCGTTGCCCTCGGGCACCGCCGGCTCTCGATCCTCGATCTATCGGAACTCGGCCGCCAGCCGATGCTCTCCGCGAGCGGGCGTTTCGTCGTGATCCTCAACGGAGAGGTCTACAACCACGGGGCGCTCCGCCGGGAGTTGCAGAGCCTCGGCCACACGTTTCTCGGCCACAGCGACACGGAGGTGCTGCTGGCGGCCGTGGTCGAGTGGGGCCTCGAGCGGGCGGTGAAGCGGTTTATTGGCATGTTCGCGTTCGCCCTCTGGGACCGCGACCGGCGCGAACTGGCGCTGGTGCGCGACGCGATCGGCATCAAGCCGCTCTACTATGGCTGGATGCAGGAGTGTTTTCTTTTCGGTTCCGAACTGAAGGCCTTGCGGGCCCATCCGGCGTTCCATGGGGAGATCGACCGCCAGGCCCTTTCGTCCTACATGCATCACTGCTACGTGCCCGGGCCGAAATCGATCTACCGGGGGATTTTCAAGTTGCCGCCCGGCTCGATCCTCGTGGTGCGGCCCGGTACCGAACCGGGAAAGGCCGAGCCGGTCGCCTGGTGGAGCATGGCCGAGCAGGTGGAGGAAGGGCTTCGGCATCCGTTTTCCGGATCCGACGAGGAGGCGGTCGACGAACTGGACGCCCGCCTGCGCGACTCGGTGGCCCTGCAAATGCTGGCCGACGTGCCGGTCGGCGCGTTTCTCTCCGGCGGGATCGATTCTTCCACGGTGGTCGCGCTGATGCAGGCGCAAAGCACCCGGCCGGTGCGGACCTTCTCGATTGGTTTCGAGGAACGCGGCTACGACGAGGCCGGCTATGCCAAGGCCGTCGCCGGGCACCTGGGCACCGATCACACGGAGTGCTACGTGACGCCGGACGAAGCCCGCGAGGTGATTCCGTGGCTCCCGCAACTGTACGACGAGCCGTTTGCCGATTCGTCGCAGATTCCCACCTTCCTGGTCAGCCGGATCGCCCGCCGCGGCGTGACGGTGAGCCTGTCGGGCGACGGCGGCGACGAGTTGTTCTTCGGTTACGATCGCTACAGCCATCTCGAGCGGCTCTGGCAGCGCGTGGCCTGGTGTCCAGCGCTGCCGCGGCGTGCCCTTGCGCCGCTGGTCCGCTGGACGGCGGCCGCGGTTCCACCCGGCGTGCGCGGCAAGGCGCGGTTGGCGATGATCGCCGATCTCTTGGCGGCCGGCAGTGCCAGCGAGGTCTATGCGCGGTTCAATTCCCACTGGCGCGACGCCTCGACGATCGTCGCTGGGGGGCGCGAGCCGCTCAGGGTCCGGCCGCCCCGCGGCGTGCTGGCGGCCGGCGCTTCGATCTGCGAACAGATGGCCTATGTCGACGCCGTGACCTACCTGCCGGACGACATCCTGGTGAAGGTGGATCGGGCGAGCATGGCCCTCGGCCTCGAAGCCCGCGTGCCGCTCCTGGACCAGCGCGTGGTCGAGTTCGCCTGGCGGCTCCCCCTTGCGCTGAAGGTCCGCCAAGGGCAGACCAAGTGGCTGCTCCGGCAGGTCCTCGAGCGCTACGTGCCTCGCCAGATGGTCGAGCGGCCCAAGATGGGGTTCGGAGTGCCGATCGACAGTTGGCTCCGCGGTCCCCTGCGCGATTGGGCCGAGAGCCTGCTCAGCCTGCGGCGGCTGGAGAGCGACGGTTATTTCCAACCGGAGCCGATTCGGCAAAAATGGAGCGAGCACCTCTCCGGGCGGACCGACTGGCAATATCATCTCTGGGACGTGCTGATGTTCCAGGCCTGGCTCGACGGTGAAAGAGACCGAGCCGGCCGCCGCGCGACGGATCGGTAAGGAAGGCCATTTGTCCCCATGACCCTCGCCCCCACGACTCGCCGGAGAAGACTGACCCTGGTGATCCATTCGCTCGATGGCGGCGGCGCCGAGCGGACCGTCGCGCGGATGGCCAATCACTGGGCGGAGGAGGGCCACCGGGTGACGCTCGTCACGCTCGACTCGGCCTCCGGCGACCGCTATCCGCTTTCGGCGGCCGTGCGGCGGCGGGCCCTCGATCTGATGGGCCGCTCGTCGAACCCGCTGGCCGCCGTGGCAAACAACCTGCGGCGGATTCGCCGGCTGCGCGCGGCGATTGCGGCTTCGGAGCCCGAAGCGGTCGTCTCGATGACCGACAAGACGAACGTCTTGACACTGGCCGCATGTTGGAGAATGAACGTTCCGGTGATCGTCGCCGAACGGACCGATCCTCGCCACCACGAGATCGGGCCGTCCTGGTCGTTTCTCCGCAAGCGGCTCTATCCACGCGCCGCCGCCCTGGTGGTGCAAACCCGCGGGGTCCGCGAGGTGGTCCGCGGCATGGCGGCCGGCCGGCCCGTGTACGTGATCCCCAACGGCGTGGCCAGGCCCGGCGAGGCTTCGATCCGAGCGGCAACCTCCGGCGGCGACCGGCCGGCCGGACCGGGTTTCTTCGCCCCTGATCGCAGGCGAATCCTCGCCGCCGGGCGACTGACGGCCGAGAAAGGATTCGATCGGCTGCTGCGGGCGTTTGCCCAAGCAGCCTCGCGGCATCCCGAGTGGGACCTGGTGATTCTGGGCGAGGGGCCCGAGCGCCGGCCGCTCGAACTGCTCGCCGAGCAGCTCCAGCTCGCCGGGCGAGTGGCCATGCCGGGCTGGTGCGACGACGTCGCCGCCGCCATGGCCCGCTGCGACCTGTTCGTCCTCTCGTCGCTCTACGAAGGTTTTCCCAACGCGCTGGCCGAGGCCATGGCTGCCGGGATGCCCGTGGTGAGTTATGACTGCCAGAGCGGACCTGCGGAGATCATCCGCGACGGCTACGACGGCCTGCTCGTCCGCAGTGGAAGCGTCGAGTGGCTGGCCGCGGCGATCGATCGGCTGATGGGCGACGAGGCGGGGCGGCGACTCCTGGCCGGCCATGCGCGGGAGGTCGTCGAGCGGTTCAGCGAAGCCCGATTCTACCAGCGCTGGGAGGCGGTGCTCGACGGCGCCGGCGAAGACAATGCCGTCTTTGCCACCCCCGAGGGTAATCCGGTGTACGATTCCTAGCACCTTGCTTGGCGCGTCTCCGGTTCGTCCGCCGCTGGTCTGTCCTGGCCGCTGCCGATAGCGAGGCTGGTTTTCCAAGTGTCCACAACATGCGGGATGGGTGGCTGTTTTTTTGTCCACCCGATGCTGACGCACCATTTCCCCCCGGCAGTATGTATAGCCCCCCCACTCGTCGCCGGTATATGAATTCACGGGCCGGTCGCTTTCGTCCGGATGGGGGCGTCTGGCCGGATGGTGGAGGCGGCTGCGCGCTGCTGAGCGGCCGGTGTTGCATCTCCAATTCGATCCTGACATGTGCGTGCCAACGCACGGCACAACCATTTACTTCGGAACAGAACCGCGAAACGCAACTGACTACTGACAGGCCAACTTTTCACCACCCCAGCTTAGGGGGGCCGCTCAGACGGTTCGCGGCCTCCGGCCGAAGGAAGGGGGTGAGCGCTTGCGGCATCTTGCCTTGAAAAAAAGTCCGTCATGTCGCTTCAAGGTGGTGGGCTTGCTATAATTGTCACGGTAAGAAGCTTGAGAAGAAGGCATCCTTCCTGGAACATCCCTCGGCGCGTGGGGCGGAGGCGAGTCGAGGTGTGATGTCTTAAGGAGCGACTCTCCGGCCCCTTTTGCCCGCCTGCGGCCGAGAGGTTGTTCAGTAAAGTCGCCACCAGGTCTCGCGGTGTGGACCGCGAGCGCGGCTGGTGGCGGATTAGTCGGGCGTTCCCTACGTAGATTACATCGGCGTTTAAGAGTAATGACGCGGTAAGGGTTCGTTTCGATGTCAAGTACCTCTGATTCTCCGATTCAGAATTCGGACCCTCTGGACTCGCTGGGAAACGAGTCGGGCCGCGGCGCGGAGTGGATTGACGACGGCTCGGATCCCGAGGGGATTGACGCCGTCTCACATGTCCGTGGGGCGGGCCTTGCAGCCCGCCCCGGCCCAGTCCCCGCCTTGGACCCCTGGCAGGCGGTTGCCCACCTGAAGCGCGTGTTCTCCTCGCTGGAGAGCGAGCTTGTCGGCTTCGAGCAACTGCTGGTGCAATCGATCTATGCACTCTTGACGCGCGAGAACCTCCTCGTCTTCAGCCCGGCGGGGACCGCGAAAACGCTCTGTGCAAGCCTGATCTTCAGCCGGATTCGCGGCGCTCGCGTCTTCGACACCCAGATGTCGAAGGGCACGCTGGCCGACGAGCTCTTCGGCTCGGTCGACACGGAACAACTGAAGAAAGGCCGCATCGTCCACAACACGGCGGACACGCTGGTCGACGCCGATTTCGCCTTCATTGACGAGCTGTTCGACGCCAACGATATGGTCTTGCGGGCCCTGTTGGGCATTTTCAACGAGCGCGTCTTCAAGAAAGGCACGCAACTCGAGCACGCCCGCCTGCACACCGGAATCGCGGCCGCGAACTACCTTCGCGCGACCGACGTCACCGAAGCCGTGCTCGACCGGTTTCTCTTCCGCGCCTACATCTCGCCGGATTTCAGCCCCTACACGCTCTTGGCCATCGACCAGGCGTTCACGCGGCACTACGGCCGCGCCCGGCCCCCGGCGCTCGACGAGCAGATCCCGCTCGAACACATCGGTTTCCTGGCCGACATCGTCCGCGGCCAATCGCCCGACTATTCGATCGGCGTGCCGCCCCACGTGCTGTTCCTGAAAAACGTGATTCTCAACCGTTACCGGGAACTGTTGGACCAGGCTGAAGACGGCGCCAAGCGCCGCGCGCACTACATCAGCCCGCGGACCTATGCCAAGTCGCGGATCATGCTCAACGCGTCGGCCCTGCTCAGGGGCCGCCTCGAAGTGACGACCGAGGACCTCTCGCAGCTCCGCTACGTGGTGACGACGGTCGGCGGCCGGCCGGAGCAGGCCCAGTGTTTCGACAAGGCCCTCAAGGAGACCCTGCTGAAGGTCCGCGGCGAAGACCTGGAGCATATCGATCAATTGGCCGAGGCCAACCAGCTTGCCGAGCAGCTCATGGACCGGGTCCGCGACGGCGAGACGGTTCCCTGCACCCGGCTGGTGCAGCGCCTGCTGAAACTGTTCGGATTGATCGGCGAAGGCCAGATTACCTTCGACCATATCCGCCGGTTCGTCGATCGGCTCAAGCCGCAGGACGAGCGGGTGAAAGCCCTGAAGCTCGGCCTGGAGCGGCGAATCCAGGCGCTCACGCACCGGATTGACCACGGCAGGACCGAAATCCTGATTTGATCGGACATGCTCCCTCTCTCCTCCGATTCCCATCGCTCGTCGCACGAGTCCTGCGACCTGGTGCAATACCTCGCCCTGTTCGGGCTCGATCTGGGCGCGATCCAGCCGGAACAGGTGGCGATGTTCCTTGCCGCTCGGGGCGCCGCCTCCTACGTCGAAGACCTTCAAATCCCGATCGCCGCGCGATCTAAACCGGACGACGTGCTCTCGCTCCGGCAATTGGAGACCGACGAGGCCGCGTCGCTGACCGGCTATTCGAGCGAGCTGGTGGGCGGTCAACTGCCGTCGGACGACATGGAAGTCACGACGATCCGCGGCACCGACCAGCTTGCGCGGATTTTTCCCACCCAGTGGCTGCTGGAAGAGGTCTGCCCCGACGCCTTCTACGCCAAGGTCGCCCAGCGCGAGCTGCTCATGCCGGACTGGCGGGAGCCGACCGACGACCCCCGCGACTCGGACAGCGATTCGCCGGACCATGAGTTGGTGGAAGAGCGGGCCGCGGCCGATCGGCCGCGGCAGCACGCCTATCTGCTCCTCGATACCTCGGGAACGATGAACGACCACGACCGCCGCGGGACGGTCGCCAGGGGCCTTGCGCTGGCCTTTCTGCTCAAGGGGCGCCAGCAGCGGGCGCGGCTGAATTTCCGCCCCTTCACGGGCCAGGTCGATGAACTCTCCAGCGGCTCGACCAAGGAGGAGTTCCACGCGATCGCCCGCCGCGTGATCGAGGTCGCCAATTCCGGCCAGACGCGAATCCAGACGGCGCTGGAGCGGGCCGTCCGCGACATACGCAAGGAGGGGCCGTGCCTGCGGGCGGACGTGATGCTGATCACCGACGGGATCTCGCGGCTGACGGAGAACCCTTTCGGCGAAGAGAACCTGCATACGTTTCTCATCGGCGATCTGATGGCCGAAGACAAGTCGATGGAAATCGTTCACCTGCTGCGCGAGTGGAGCCGCACCTTCCGCTGCGTTTGGCTGAGCAGGTACAAGGACCTGCTCAGGCCGGCCCTCGGCGACATCCAGGCGGCGGATCGGCAACTCCAGGCGCTCGCCGAACGCGCATCCAGAGCGACGGAAGACGAGGCCGCACGGCTCCACCGGATGCTCGAAAACGTCAAGTTCCTCATTGCCCAGTGGAAGCAGGCGGCCGGCAGGAAGGCGCCGGTTCCCGCCGAGCTGCGGGCGATCGAAGAGGGACTCGCTGCAACGGCCGGCCGTCTGCCGCCAGCACCGGCCTCGCCCGGCGAGAGCGGCGCCCAAGGGGCCGGCGGCCGGCGACTGGCGATGGCCGCCGCGCCCGCTTCCGGCGAGGAGGCCTGCGCGGCGGGTGGATCTTCGGTCTTGTGGCAGATGATTCGCCGCCTGCTGGCGGCCCTCCGGCGCCTGCTGCGCCGCGCGCCCGCACCGCCGTCAAGCCGATAGCCGCGTGGGCTTGCCCCGCGCGTGCACCGCCACTGGACCGATAGCCGCACGGACTCGCCCCGCGCTTGCACCGCCGTCAAGCCGATAGCCGCGTGGGCTTGCCGCGCGCTTGCACCGCCGCTGGACCGATAGCCGCAAGGGCTCGCGCCGCGCGTGCGCTGACAATCGGCCCAAAAGCACGCGCGCGGCGGTCGCCCGCCCCGGCAAGGGGCGTCCCATTCCAGTTTCCGCAAGCGGATCAGACAACCTCGCCGGCCAGTTCCGGCAACTGCCAACCCTTCCGCCGCGGCCGGTCGAGGAGGTGGTTTCCCTCCTCGCTGTTCGTGAAGCGCTCGGCGACCGGGTCCCAGCGAAGCGGCTCGCCGACCTGTCCCAGTTCGCGGGCGATGGCGATCAGGTTGCAGATCGTCGCCGTGCGATGGCCGACCTCCACGTCGGCGTTCGGCTTCTGGCGGCTCTTGATGCAGTCGAACCAGTTCTGCACGTGCCCCCGGGCGATCGAATCGCCGCCCAACACCCCGGTCCACTTCTTGGCCAGTTCGGGGTCGGG
>JAMOAF010000456.1 GCA_023621895.1 Planctomycetota bacterium | reverse complement strand
AATGAACTAACATCTTTTCCAACGATCTGTAGCTCGATCAAATGCAGTTGCAGTTGACGGTCAATCCCAGCGCATTGCCAACGATTTGAACTATGCAACTTCGGAATGCAGCTGCCATTGCACCTGGTTGTGCGCCCGCCCCTAACAATTCTGCGACGACGATGGAACCGTAACAAGAAGGCAGGACACAAGGCAGCATTGCTCCCCGAAGGGCCAGGGGCGGGATAACCGGCGAATTGCAGACGCAAGTGCCGAAAGCGTGCGCGATTATAACGCAGCGACGGGCGGGGTCTATGCCGACCGGTGCTTCGCAGTCATATCTCATGCTGACAGACCCTCCCCATAAGCCTGCGGGATCAGTATGTGTCAGCGGATTGTTCAGGCAGTAGCGGTAGAGGCTGAACTCCGCTGCTTCATATTCTACCGGATCTCTGCCGACGAATGTCGAAAGACTGCCATCGTAGTAGCGATTACGGATTTGGCAAAGGGCAGTTTCGGCGTCGAAGAAGTAGCCGCAGTAGAGGGGGCCGTCGGTCGTGGGGGCGGTGGGGTTGGCCCAGGCGTTGTCGTAGACCGTGGCCTCGCCGTAGGCGGTGTAGACGTAGCGCTCAACGACAGCGCCTGTGCCGGCGTCGATCGTGGCCGTCACGTTGAAGTTGGCGTCGCCCGCATAGTAGCGGACGTTGTCCCCGGCATCGAGGTAGTCGCCGTCGCCGTTAGCATCGTGGAAGTGCATCACAGGTGAGTCGATGTAGCGGGCCGACCAGAGGTATTGCTTGGACGCGGACAGTTGCTGCTGCGAGTCGAGGAACCGCTCTTCGAGGAGCTGCCATTCGGCGTTGTAGTAGTAATGCGCCTCGGATGGCCCGCCGCCGGTTTGGGTGACCACTTTCTCGATTCGGCGATTCGTCGCGTCGTACTCGTATGTTGCCAACACGTCGCCCGGCTCGCCGGAATCGTCCGCGCGGACCTTCACCAGCCGGTTCCAGGCGTCGTACAGATAGTGGACGCGGGTCGTCCCGCTGCCCGGCTTGGGGCCGCTGATCATGTTGCCGGCAGCATCGTACTCGGGCGATATCCAGCCGCCGGTGATGTTCGTGATTTCGTTGACCGCGTTTGTAGTGCGCGTTTGGGACGAGCCATCGTCGTCGAAGGCGCTGAAGTTGCCCAGGCCGTCGAGGCCCCAGGACTGGTCGAAGGCGTCGGCGCGATCGGCGGCGGTCAACCGGTCGAGACGGTCATACGTATAGTCCTCGTCGAAGGCGGAGTGCAGTTCGTTGTTGCGGCTCGTGCGGTTGCCGGCGCGATCATAGGTGTAGGAGTAGTGGTCGAGCACGACGTCGGGGTCCGCGCCGTAGTCGGTCCAGATCTGGTCCAGGACGCGGCCGAATCGGTCGAAGGCGGCGAAGTCGTTGGGTGTGTAGTCCAGCTTGACTTCAACGTCTTCGTAATCCTCGGTGACGATCCGCCCCGCGCCGAGGTACTTGTAACCGGCGTAGGTGTTCGTGCCGTCGCCGATCGAAGCCAGGCGAGACATGATGTCGTCGATCGCCCCCACCGTGCCGTAACCGTATTGGACCTGGCGGCCGTTGGGATAGGTGACCTGTGAGAGCCGGACGTGCCTGGCCACGCCGCCGGAAGCGCCGTCTGCGTAGCTATAATCGACGTGAAGCGTGTTGGCGTCGACCGCGCCGTCGTGCTCCTGGTACTCGCGGGCCAGCTTTCCCCAACTATTGTATACGTACTCAAGCTGGTTGACAGATGTTGTGCCCGAGGTGTCGCTGAAGCTGGTCACCGTCTCTACGCGGCCGAGATCGTCGTAGGTGGTGCCGATCCGGCGGACCGAGCCATCCACGAGGCCCGAGGAGCGAGCCATCCACGAGGCCCGAGGAGCCGAGGCTCGTGACGGTGTCGGCCGCCAGGCGTCCGGCGGTGTCGAACGTGTACTCGTGGACCACGCCCCGCTGATCGGTGGTGCTCGTTGTGCGGCCGAGCCGATCGTAGGAGGTCGAGACGTGGTCGCCGTTGTCGGTGGTGATCGTCCAGACCTTGGTGGTCGAGTCCTGCGAGAGGACGTCGTCGCTGTCGGGATAGACCGCGGCGGTCTGCCACGAGGCGTTGATCGGGGATGTGTAGAGATACTTGGTCGCCTGGGCTTGGACGCCGTTGCCGCTCCCCTTGGCGTTGTAGGCAGTGAGCGTCACCAGGCGGCCGCCGGAGTCGTATTGGTAGTCGACTGTGAGATCGCAATCGGTGTCCGTTTCGGCCGCCGTGCCATTGACGTAGTTCTGGATCGTGCGGATGGTACGGCCGACGTCGTCGAACTGCGTCTCGTGGATCCGCCCGAGATTGTCGATGGTCCGGTAAGCGCGTCCGGCTGAGTCGTACTCGGTGAGCGAAAGCTGGAAGTCGAGCCCCGCGAGCGAGTTCGGGTCCTGGGGATAAGGTTGCGGCGGGGCGGCCTCGGCTGCGTCGGGGATACCGTTGGTGTTCGTGTCGATCAGCGCGCCGGTCGTGCCGTTGAAGAAGTAGTGCGCGAGGCCGGAGTCTACGTCCTCGCGGCCGTAAGTGGCAGTCGCCACAGCACGGCCGAGGCCATCGTACCAGGTGACGGCGGCCGTGGCGTAGCTGTTGGCGGCGTCAAGCGCGCCCGTTGTGCTCGTGTCGTCTGGGAAGCGCTGGAAAGTGGCCGTGGCGATAGGCCCGCCGGCCTGGTTATACCAGGTCTGACTC
>JAMOAF010001078.1 GCA_023621895.1 Planctomycetota bacterium | reverse complement strand
GCGCCAGAATCGGCTCCTCGCTCGCTTTGGGCAAGTCTCCCATTTCGGCCTCCGACTGCTGCTGACAGGAATCGGCCATTACCACACCGTAGCCTAATTTGGACATCCCCGCAACGATGGGGCACCCCGGGGCGTTGGACCCTGCCCAACCTACCCTCCGACAGGCGGCCGAAATATTTTTTCGATTTTTCCTCTTGCTTTTTTGCCCGGAGGATCGAAAATAGTCCAACGGTGGCGGCATTTGCCGCTGAAGCACGGAAGAATATCCAGATGAGCCGATCCTACACCTACTTCTGGTTTTATTTTTGCCCGCCGGGTCGCGGGACCGGAGGTAGTTTGTAGATTCAGCGCTCGATCCTGACAAACACCAAAAAGCCCCGAGACTCGGCCGATGAGTCTCGGGGCTTTTTTTGTTTTCTCAAGCAGCAAATCGGCGCAAAAGACGCCAGGTCGGTCCGGAGATGTCCGGTCCCCCAATCACCTCGAAATGGAAAGGAACGTGCGGCCATGATTGTGGTCATGAAGCAAGGTGCAACGAAAGAGCAGGTTGAACACATGGTACGGCGAGTTGAAGAGCTGGGGCTCAAATCCCACGTGATCCACGGCACGGAACGGACTGTGATTGCGGCGGTCGGCGATAAGCGCGAGGAGTATCGCCAGTCGCTGGAGAGCGGGCCGGGGGTGGACGAGGTCGTCCCTATCCTGGCGCCCTACAAGGTGGCCAGCCTCGAGGTGAAAAAAGAGCGAACCATCGTCCACTGCGGTTCGCTCTCGGTCGGCAATTGCCATCTCGGCGTGATCGCCGGTCCCTGTTCCGTCGAGAGCGAGGAGCAGACCCTGGCGACGGCCAGGGCGGTCAAGGCCGCCGGCGCCACGGCCCTCCGGGGAGGGGCGTTCAAGCCGCGAACGAGCCCGTACAGCTTCCAGGGGCTTAAAAAAGACGGACTGAAGATACTCGCCGCCGCCAGGGCCGAGACCGGCCTGCCGGTCGTCACCGAGGTGATCGCCGCGGGCGACGTGCCGCTGGTCGCCGAGTATGCCGACGTCCTCCAGATCGGCGCGCGAAACATGCAGAACTACCGGCTGCTCGAAGAGGCCGGCGCGGCCGGCAAGCCGGTCCTGCTCAAGCGAGGGCCTTCCGCCACGCTCGACGAGCTGCTCCTGGCGGCCGAATACATTCTGAACACCGGCAATCAGAACGTGATGCTCTGCGAGCGGGGCATCCGCACCTTCGAGACCCATACGCGGTACACGCTTCCGGTCGCCAGCGTGCCTTACCTGCACGATCGGACTCACCTGCCGGTCGTGGTCGATCCGAGCCACGGGACGGGCCACACGAGCCTTGTCCCGCGGACCGCCGCGGCGGCCGTGGCCGCCGGCGCCGACGGGCTGATGCTCGAGGTCCATCCCGACCCCGAAACGGCCCTGTCCGACGGCTACCAATCGCTCACCTTCCGCCAGTTCGAAGAGACGATGGCCTTGATCCGCAGAGTGGCTGAAGCCGTGGGGAAACAGATCTGACAGATTTAGCCGATTTGCCCGTGCGCTCAGAAGTCGCGCATCAGCAACTGCCCGTCCGATCGGTTGGCCAACTGCTGGAGCACCTCCGGCTCGATCGTCTCGCTGATGAACCGCACGGAGCCGTCGCCAAGGGCGAAATTCACCCCGCCCGGATGATGGCTGCCGAAGGGGCCGACATAGAGCTTGCCCTTGTCCTCGGGCGGGGCCTCCGCGGCCTGGCCGCGGTTGGTCCGCGTCTGGTTGGCGCTGAGTCGTTCGCCCGTGTTGCGCAGCGTCGCTCGCGTTCCGCTCATCCAGCCGAGCGAATCATTGTCATCGACGAACTTCTCGCCGAGGAACAGGGTCTGCGAGCAGCCGTCGCCGATCTCCTCGTAGCGGAGCGCCGTATTGAGGAAAAAGACCCCGTTGTTGTCCGCGTCGATCGGCGCTTCGACCGCATGGTGGCAGCCGGCATAGTTGGTCGCGACCGTCTCATCCGGACGGTGCGGGCAGGACGGGCAGAGGAGCGTCGGAATCCGCACTTTGCGGACCTGGGCGTTGCTCTCGTCGTAGACGCCCTTGCTGAAGTCGATGTGCCGGTAGGTGTTCCGCTCCTCGATGTAGGGGAGAATCTGCGCGATCCAATTGTGGTGGTATCCCTGGTTCTCGCTGGCGATGGGTCCCTGGGCGTTGATCGTGCCCGGCGGATACACGCCGTGGGCCATGTTGTAGTTCTGCACCGCCAGGATAAGCTGGCACGCGTTGTTGATGCACTGCACGCGCCGAGCCGCCTCCCGAGCCGCCTGGACCGCCGGCAACAGAAGCGCGATCAGGATTCCAATGATCGCAATCACCACGAGCAGTTCAACCAGCGTGAACGCCTTCGATCTGGTACGTTTCATAATCGGTTTCGCTCCGTTGTAAGACTGACTACTGAGCGGCCTTGACCACCAGCTCCCTCCGGTACACGTTTGCTTCGGGCGCGCGGCCGAGTCGCGCCTCGATCCGAATTGTCCGATCGCCATTCGATCCACTCTTGGCAACTTGGATCGTCACCACGGCCGACCGGGCCGAGCCGAGCGTTTCCGCGGCGATCTCCCACGTTTCACCCTCGTAGTCCGGCGAAGCGGCCAGTCCGCGGATCGCCCTCTGCGCTCCCGCCTCGGCAAGCCAGAGGGCCTGGTGCTGGCCGCCGAGCAGGCGCGCCTGGCGATGGTGGACGACGACCGTTTTCAGCAGCGCCAGCCCCAACATGCTCGCCACGAGCAGGCTTATCAGGACCAGTGCCAGGACCGAACCGCGGCGGAGTGTTCCTCCCCGAAAGCCGCCGCCTGGCGTCTCAAGACACGGGATGCAACGCTTCGCAAAATCCATCGGCCACCTCATGGCATTTCTCCCCGCGGCAGGGGCCCAAGCAGCCCCACGGCGGCTTGAATCTCCACGCCGCGGCTGGCGATCGAGTCAGCGCCGCCCGGCGGCGCGGGGGCGATCTTGAGTGCGACAATCGGCGCGGAGCCCTCGCTCGACAGCGTCCAGCAAGCGGCCGGCGAGCCGGGCAGCCGGTAGGTCTCGCGGTGCGCGACCGCGCCTTGCCGGCGAACCACCCGCTCGATCCGCTCCGCCAGGATCGAGTAGTCGATCCGCCGCTGGCCGCTGAGAGTCAGCCGGAGCGAGCCGGCCGGCGCCGCCGGCTCGACTGGAGCTGGCAGGTCGGCCGCGAGCGCCTCGTGGGCGTCGGCGCGAAGCTGGATCGCCAACCGCTCGATCGCCAGCTCGATCTCCACGTCAGCACGCAGTCGGGCGAGCGCCCGCCGGATGCCGCCGGTCGCCACGGCAACGGTCGTGAAGGTCGCGGCAATCAGGCCGATGGCCACCACGCACTCAACGAGACTGAAACCGCGGCGTCTTTTCATCACGCATCCTCCTTGGCAGGGAATTTCCAGCCCACCAGGCAGACCGGCGCGGCGGGTTGCCCCGAGGGGCCATGCCAGGTGATTTCAATGCGGATTCGCCTGGCGCCAGGCTCCTCGTCGGTGATTTCGACCTTCAGCGCTGCGCTGGGAAGCCACTGGCGGCAGGCCTCGGAAAGGCTAACCGGCGATTGCCCGGGGGCCGTCTGCTCCCAGGGGCGCGCGGCGATTTGCTCCATCAGGTTTCCGGCCTCCAGTACCGCCGCGGCGCGTTGCCGGGCGAGGCGGCGCTGGTTGGCGACCACGGTCAGAATCTGCGCGACGCCGACCAACAGGGCCATCGCCAAGGCCAGGGCCATCATCGCCTCGTAGAGGAGAACGCCGCGTTTGTGTTTGGAACGATTCATGTCAAGCAGAGGATCATCTTGAACAGGGGGGAGAGCATGGCGAAGGCGATCAGCAGCACGCATCCGCCGAGGACCAGCAGCGACGCTGGAAACGCCACGTTGATCCATGCCTGAATCCGGTAGACCGAGCGCCGCACGTTGCTTTCGGCCATCTCCTCCAGGGCCCACGCGAGGTTGCCGGTCCGCTCCGCCGCGCGGAACACGGCGGCCTCCGGCTTGCCGATCAATCCGCACCTTTGCAGGCAGCCGGTCCATTCCGCGCCCTGGTCGATGAGTTTCGCCGCCCGTTGCAGCCTGCGGCGCAAGCCGGCGCGCGTGAGGTAACCCGACACGAGCCGCATCATCTCCGGCAGGGGGCGGCCTTGGCGCACGGCGTGCGCCAGCCATTGCAGGATCACGCTGCGGTCCGCCCGTTGCCAGCTCGCGATCATCCCGGGCAAGTAGCGCGGCGAGTAGACCGTCTGGTGGGCGAGGCTGCGGACCAGGATCACCAGCCCCAGCGCCGCCAGCAGCAGGATCACCGGCCAGAAGTCGATCAGGAGCCGGGAGACAGCGACCAGCGCGGACAAGGCGGCTGGCGGCGTTACCGAGAACTCATGGAGAATCTTGAAGAAGGCGGGCACGATCTTGACCATCATGAACGTCAGGATGCAGAGTCCGACGAAGACGAGGCAGGCCAGGTAGAAAACCCTCTCGACCGCCGACCGGAAGACAAATTCCGCATCGCCGCCGCGGCCCAGCGCCTTCCGCAACGCACTGCCGAGGCTGCCCGTCTGCTGGCCGAGCTCCGCGGAGAGCAGCACGGCCTGGGGAAAGTGAAGCTGCGACCGTTTGAGCGCCAGGGCCAGCGGCAGGCCGGCTTCGAGATACTCGGCCAGGTCGAGCACGCGCCGGCCGGTCACATCGTGGCGTTCTTCGGCGAAGGCCCGGGCCGCCGTGTCGAGGGGAATCCCGCGCTCGGCGGCCAGCATCAGGGTCCAGAGCAGCGAACGCCGCTCGACGGCGCGGTAGCGGTGGAACAGGACGATCAGGATCATGGCCGCGGCGATCCACGCCAGGAGGAAAAAAACGTGGGCCATGAGGCCGACGGCGGCAAACACTCCCACGAGAAACAGCACCCACCCGAGCGCCGTCGCGGCGTTTGCCAGCCAGTCGGGGGCAATCGTCCGGCGGCCCTCCGACCATGCCCGGCCTTGTGCCCAGAGGATCGCCAGGCCGGCAATCGCCAGCGCCGCCGAAACGAGAAATGCCAGCACTCCCTCAACCATCGCGGCTCCCTCACGAAAGGCTCGATACGAGGCTGATCAAGGGGGAAAACAGCGCCCCGACCACGAGTAGCACCACGCAGCCGATCGACAAAAACAGCAGCGGCGGCAGCGCCGCGTGCAGCCACAAGGACCGCATGCGGACGCGGTCCTCGAGCATCTCGCAACCCATGGCGAGCGACTCGACGAGCCCGCCGGCCTGCTCGCCCCAACGGACCAGCGGAACCAGCGAGGCGGGCAACTGCCGCTGCGCAGCAATTGCCTGCGAGAGGCTTCTTCCCCGGCCAACCCCCTCGGCCAGCGCGAGGGCAAGCCGGCTGATGTTGGCATTCGAGGTCCCGCCGGCCGACAGCCGCAGGGCGTCGAAGAGCGTCATCCCGTTGCGGACCAGGACTTGCAGGAGCCCCATCCACTCGAGCAGGCCCAACCAGTGCCACATCGGGCCGAGCACCGGCGCCGAGCTGAGCAGGCGGTGCCAACCGGCCCGGCCCAATCCCCAGCGCAGCAGCACTCCGAGGATCAGCGCAATCGCCGCGACAACCGGCAACAGCCAGGCTGCTGCGTGGCGAAAGCCGAAGAATACGACGGTGACCGCCGGGAGTTGGACCGCGAACTCGTCGAAGATTTCTTCGAAGCCGCCGGCGACGAAGGCGACCACGAGGGCGAGAATCACGGTTGCCATGCCCAGGATCAGGAGCGGGTAGGCCAACCCGTCGCGAATGCTCTGGCGGAGCGATGCGGCATCGCGGTACTGCTCGACCAGTTCGGTCAGGGCCGGGCCGAGTTGGCCGGTCGCCAGCGCCGCCCGAACCAGGCCGCTGACGTGGACCGGAAGGAATCCGGCCGAGGAATCGAGCACTTCCTCCAATGGCCGGCCCCGGTCGAGCTGATCGGCCAGCCAATAAAACGCCCGGGCCAGCTTGGGACTGCCGCTTTCCTGGCCGGCCGCCCGCAGCCCCGGCGCCAGCGGCAATTCGGCGGCGCTCAATTGGGCCACGTTGTCGACCAGCTGGCGGGCCTCCTCGACAGAGAGAACCTCCTCCGGAATCTCAGGGGCGGGGCTGCCGGACTCGATGACCTCGAGAACGCGAAGCCCCTGCTCGGCGAGCCGCCGGCGCGCATCGGCGACCGACGCGGCGTCGACGTGGCCGTCGACCCGCTCGCCGTTTGGGTTTTCCGCGGTGTATCGGTAGCTGATCATCGGACTGGCCTGTTCTTCCCGACTTCCATGGACTTTCCAACTCCGCGCCGCGGCAGTTCAAGGCAGTGCCAGGTGGTAGTAAAGCCTGACGATCGGCAGGAACGTGACCAGCGCGCAGAGCAACGTTGCGGTCCCGCCCACGAAGACGGTGAGTGAAATCGGCAGGTAGACGGCGGCCGCCCTCGCCGCCCGCGATGCCCTGGTGCGATACACGGCGGCGCTTCGCGACAGGGCGTCCGTCAAATCATCCGGCCGCCCGCCGGCCGACAGCAGCCAGCCCAACAGCGGCGGCAACGCCGGGGGCAAGTCATCGTACTTCAGGAAAACATCGCCGCGCCGCAGCGAGTCGGCAATTTGGCGCGCGGCCGAGATGATCGCCGGATCGCCGCTCGCCTCGGCGGCCAGGACAACCGCGTCGCCGAGCGGCACCTGCTCCCGGACCAGCAGCGCCATCACCTCGCTGAACGTGGCCATCCGCCCCATCCACAAGGCGTTGCGAAAGCCGATCCCCCTGAATCTCCGACTGGGTCTCGACACGCGGGCGCCACCCTTGGTCCAGAGAGCCTGCCCCGACCACCGCCACCACGCCCCGCAAACGAGCGCCACCGCCAGCGGCAGTGGAATCGCCCACCAGCGCGCCGTCCGCCCAAGCCACTGGAGCGCGGCCAGGAGCGGATCCAGACTTCCGGCCAATTCAAGATTCGCCTGCAATGCAACCGGAACCAGCCACGTCAAAAGAAACAGGAGAAGCAGGTAGGCCAGCGTGACGACGATCGCCGGATAGACGATTCCCGCGGCCACGATCTTGCGCAGATCGGCAATTCTCCGCGAGGTGGCCGAGAGCGATTCCATGGCCGCCGCGAGGTGGCCCGATCGCAGGCCCGCCTCGACCACGGCTCGCCAGACCGGCGGGAAACGCTGCTCCTGGTCGGAGAGTATCTGGGAAAGGCTCTCGCCGGCGTTCATCCGGTCGGCCAGCATTTCGGCCAGCTTTCCGGACCGTCCGGGCAGGTCGCCGCCAAGCGCCTTGAGCCCCTGCTCCAAGGGCACGCCGGCGCGAATCAGGGCCGCCATCTCGTCGTTCAACGCGATCAATTGGTCGAGCGTGATCGCGGTGTTGGATTGTCCGGTTCCCACGGTTTGCACCGGTTAAGGTCGGAGGTTACAGGGAACAACTCACACGTTGCAGCACGGGAGCGGATCGACCGATCCGCCGGCGCGACGCCGGTGGCGGCGTCGGAGAGGCTGGGCTGACGCCCGTCCACGGGTCGGGAACGCTTTGTCTTGCGGCAATCAGAGGGCGCGCCACGCGCCCATAGTAATCAACGACGCTCGCAGCCCGCGCGCACGCGAAGAATAAGAAATTTTTCCCACCTTCCTGGTTCCCAAGCTCCAGCTTGGGAACCTCGACCCCACCTCGCCGACCGCGCGCTTTTTCCCCCGACCGCCGACCGTACGGCCTCCCCCGGCGACTTGAGCCAATTGCTCCTGGTTCCCAAGCTCCGGCTTGGTAACCTCAACCCCTCCGCGCGGGCTTGCCCCGCGATCTGAGCCGCCCGGTCAACTATTCGTCGTCATCCTTGCGAGCGTATTGACCAGATCGTAACCGGATGTTGGAGGCGGCAACGGCTTCCCCTCGCTGTGATAAAGCTGGATTGTCTCGTCGACAATCTCGCACAGTTGTGCGAAAACCGCTTTCTCATCTTGGCCATGGCAACCGCCATAGAACAAGCCGGGGCAGCTTCCGACGTAGCATTGATCTTCATCGGACCACTCAACAATCTTCACGTACCTGGCCGCTTGACTCACGACTGTGCCTCCTCTTTTTCTTGGCATTCTCGGGTCACCCGGCGGCCACGGCTCCATCGATCCTTAGACTGGATTCTACCCTGAAAAAGCCGCTCTAAGCACCGAGCGTTCTGCTCGTTCGCTGCATTCTTGCACGGGGACGAACATCTCCGCAGAAACGAGGGGTCAAGGAACCACTCAAGTTGCGGGTGAAGCCAACCCCGGCCGCCGCCCCGGCGTCCCCACGCCCGATAAGGATGATCGCCTGGCGGGAGAAGCGGCGCTGGAATCCGACCGCCGTAGCGATTCAGGCGTGTGGTGCACGTCTGCGGCAGCCAGTAGATTGCCAATCCCTCTGCTGTGGCGAGGTAAGGCGGCAGGCCGCGCGGCCTGGCGACGGCGGCGGCGATTGCTTGACAAGCGCGAGTGGAGCGCTAGGATTTAGTTAGGTGCGGTTGGCGGCTTTCTTGGAAAACTGGCAGGGCTGGGCCCCTTTCATGTGTGTACATGACAGGGGCCTTTTTGCCTTTACCCTTGTTTTCCAATCGATGGTTCGCCAGGCCGTGCCGGTTTTTCGGTCGAACGACGCCGGCGGGCACTGCCGGGATAATCGAACGGTCCGAACGCTCGGGACGCGGTTTGACAGAGGCCGCGATCGAGCGGATAGTCAATGGGAACAGAGTGGTCGGCAGTTCACAAGAGGCATGGTTTGGAGGATCGAGTAATGTGTGGAAAGCGATCCATGATGGTGGTGCCGGCAGTGATTCTGGCGTTGGCATGGATGATCGGCCAGGCCGCTGCCCAGGAAACGACTGCGGCACCGGCGGATGGAGACGAGGAATATTTGCTGCGGGGGCCGCTTCACGAGGCCTTTGCGGAACCGGTGACGTTTGATCCGCAGCCGGGGCTCGTTGTGCCCAAGGCGCCGCCCGAGCCGGTCCCGGAGATGCCGCCGGAGGTCAAGCCCGACGACGACGCCGTGTGGATTTCGGGCTACTGGGCCTGGGACGACCAGCGCGAGGACTATATTTGGGTTTCCGGGGTTTACCGCGTGTTTCCGCCGGGCCAGCGCTGGGTTCCCGGCTACTGGCGCCAGGCCGGCAACGGGTATCAATGGGTGCCCGGGTTCTGGACGCCCGCCGAGGCCCAGCAGGTGGAATACCTGCCGCCGCCGCCCGAGAGTCTCGAACAGGGCCCCTCA
>JAMOAF010000635.1 GCA_023621895.1 Planctomycetota bacterium | reverse complement strand
TTTTCCACGAATCACGCAGGTCGATTTAGACGGCCCGGCGCGCCTCTCACCCCTGCCAATCCTCCACCCCCGGCGCGAACCCGTGGCGGATCGTGTTCTCCGTCGAGCATCGCGGCTCGACGAAGTGGAGCAGGTAGTCGGCCCCGCCGGCCTTGGTTCCCGTCCCCGAAAGGCCGAAACCGCCGAAAGGCTGCCGCCCCACCAGCGCGCCGGTGATGCCGCGGTTCAAGTACAGGTTGCCGACGCGGAATTCCCGCTTGGCCTTCTCCAGGTGCGATGGCATCCGGCTGAAGACTCCCCCGGTGAGCTTGTAGCTCGTCTGGTTGGCCCACTCCAGCGCCTCGTCGAAACTCGCCGCCTTCATCACCGCCAGCACCGGGCCGAAAACCTCCTCGTTGGCCAACCGGTGCTCGGGGAGAATGCCGGAAAAGATGTGCGGGCCGATCAGCGGTTTGCCCAGTTTGCCCTCGACCGCGGCGGGCACCGGGCACGCCAACTCGAGCGTCCCCTCCCGCTCGCCAATCGCGATGTACTGCCGGATTCCTGCCGCGGCGGCCTCATCGATCACCGGGCCGATGTCCGTCGCCGGGTCCGCCGGGTCGCCGATCACCAGCGACCGCGCCGCCTCCACCAATCGCCGCAGGAAACGGTCGTGAACCACGCCGACCACGATCGCGCGGCTGCACGCCGAGCACTTCTGTCCCGCGTAGCCGAAGGCCGATTGCCGCACGCCCGCCACCGCCTCGTCCAGGTCGGCCGACTCGTCGATGATGATCGCGTTCTTCCCACCCATTTCGCAGACAACCTTCTTAACCAGCCGCTGGCCTTCCGGCACGCAGCCGGCCGACTTGAGAATCTCCAAGCCGACCTGCTTCGATCCGGTGAACGCGATCAGGGCCACGCGGGGGTGGCGGACGAGTGCATCGCCGATCGTTCCGCCCGGCCCGACAAGCAATTGCAGCACGTCTTCCGGCACGCCCGCCGAGTGCATCTCTTCGCACATCGCCCGGGCGGCGCCGGGAGTCTGGGAGGCGGGCTTGAGCACGGCGGTGTTGCCGGTCACCAATGCCGCCGCGGTCATGCCGGTGGCGATCGCCAGGGGAAAATTCCACGGGCTGATCACGGCGGCCACGCCTCGCGGCTCGTACCATGCCTCGTTCCGCTCGGCGACGAATCGGCCGAGCCGTTTCGGTTGGAACAGTTCCACGGCAACGCGGGCGTAATACTCGCAGAAGTCGATCGCCTCGCAGACGTCGGCGTCCGCCTCTCTCCAGGTCTTGCCCGACTCGCGGACAACGATCGCCGCCAGCTCGTCGCGCCGCCGCCGCATCCGCAGCGCCGCGCGCACGACGATCGCCGCCCGCTCGAGCGGATCGCGCTGACCCCATCGAGGAAACGCCTCCGCGGCCCGGCCAACGGCCTCTTCAACCGCCGATGGATCGGCCTGGACATGGACGCCAGGGGCCGCTTCGGCTTGGATGGCCCGGGCGAAAGGCTCGCGCTGGTTGCGGTCGGCGAAATCGCGGAGCGGCTCATTCAGAAACGACTGCCCGGCGCCGAGCGATTCCACCGCCGGACTGAGGTCGTGCCGCCGGGCGGCCCGGTTGAGGAAACTGTCTTCGGCCTGTTCCGTCGCCGAGGTGGCTCGATGGGGCGACGCCAGAAGCTGCATCGGATCGAGCTGCTCGGAAAACCCGGCGCGGAGCCACGACTCGTTCGACGTGTTCTCCAGCAGCCGGCGGACCAGGTAGGCCATGCCGGGAATCATCTCGCCCAAGGGCACGTACTCGCGGAGCCGGAGCTTCTCGGCGAGCACGGCGGCCTTCACCTCCGCCGCCATGCCGTAGAGCATCTGGAACTCGACGGCCTCGCGCGGCAGGTTGTGGTGTTCGAGCAGAGCGAGAATCCGGGCGATCGAGCGGAGGTTGTGCGAACCCGCCGCCAGGCAGACGCCGCCTTCCCCCCTCGCGCGCGGCGCGGAGGTGAGGATGATCTCGGCCACGCGTTCGAAGCAGGCGTCGGTTGCCGCTTTCTTCGTCCACACCGGCAGCGGCCAGCCCATCTGCTCGGCATGGACGATTTCATAGTCCCAATAAGCCCCTTTGATCAGCCGCACCGTCACCCGCCTGCCGCTGCGGCGGGCCCAGGCGATCAGCCGCCGGGCGTCGTCCTCGGCGCTGCGGAGATAAGCCTGGAGCGCGATGCCGGCGGAAAAGGCAACCTTCTCCGCACACCGTTCGAAGACTTCGAGCGTCAACTCCTTCAGGCCGTGCTGTTCCATGTCGAAATTGATTGCCACATTGGCGTCGCGGGCGGCTTCGAGGAGCGGCAGCAGGGCGTCTTCCAGGCGTTGGACCGTGCCCGAGAAATCGGCCGGGTCGAGTCTCGGATCGAGCGAACTAAGTTTGATCGACACGTTTCCCCGCGGCACCGGTCCGAGATGATCGTTCTCGATCGCTTTCCGTTCGGGCCAGGCGGGCGTGCTGCCGCCCAGGCTCTCTATCAATTCGAGGTAGCGCTGCCGGTAGCGGTCTGCGTCTTCGCGGCTGAGGCACGCCTCACCCAACAGGTCGGCGCTCGCGGCGACGCCGCGCCGCCAAAGGGCCTCCAGCTTGCCCATCGCCTTGGCGGGGTCGGTCCCAGCGATGAATCGTTCGGCCAGCGCCTCGATCCGGTTGCCGACAGTCTTGCCGAAGATTGTCCTGGCCGCCCCGCTCGCTCGCAGCACGAGGCCCATTCCTGGCGGTATCGTCACGCCCGGCAGACTCATGTAGTCGATCAGGCAATCGCGAACCGCCTCGGCGGATTGCAGGGAAGGATAGGCGTCGACGAAGCGGAACATCTGGACCTTGAATCGGGGGTCCTTCAGAGACCAATCCATCAGCAGGTCGGACCAGAACCGGGTAGAAAACAAGCCGCCGTGTTCGCTCCGTGCCGAGGCGAGCAAGCCCCGACCGATCTCCTGCGTGCGCCGTTCGACCAGATCCACGCTCGTCATGGTCCATCCTCCGCCGTGCAAGGTGCAGGGTTTCTTGAATTGTACTCATCGATGCGCTCTGGGAAACGCTGCCCGCCGGCTCGCTTCCACCATTGAGCAAGGAGTGGGCCGAGGAGATTCAAAAACGCTCGGCGGAGTACGATTCTGGTTCGGCCGCAGTGGTGTCGTGGGAGCAGGTCAAGGCCGAGGCATTGCGCCGAGTGGGTGTCACGGTGCAGGATGCTTCGCATTGACTTCCCGTTTCGTATCGTCTATCGAGTGGTGGACCACCGCGTGCTCGTCGTGGCGATTGCACACGCAAAACGGCACCCCGGCTATTGGCGCCAGTGAGTGCCACTTCCAGGTTGTCCGGCGGCGAGCCGTCAGGATCGGAACAATCCCTGTAAACGACTCCGTGGTGGGCGAAAAGCCGTCTCTTGGCAGTTTCCCCTGATCTCGGGGGGGATGCACTGGGAGCCCCACTCCAGGCGGCGGCCGGTTTTCCGCGCTGGCCCTGGCTCCGAGCGGCCCATTATCCGGCCGCAGTGCCCAGAAACGTTTGGCAAGGTTCAAAATCCAAGGTTCAAGACCCAAGTTCCGCCAGTTCGGTGCTCCCAGCGAGCGGCCCAATCTTGCCCATTTGGTCATTGGGAATTGAATCTTGAACCTTGCCAAACGTTTGACTGGATGCGTTTTCAGTCCCAAAGTTGTTTAAGGAACAAGGACTTACGCCAAGGGAAATGCCGGGAGACGTCGCCCCGAAAACCTGGCGGCAGGAAAGACTGAACCCGCGGAACGAGGAAACGCACCGATGAACTGGCGCACGGGCAAGCCAACAAGGCAAGATCGGCGGGCGAGCGCCGTGGCGAGCACGATGCTGATCCTGGCGCTGAGTCTCGGCGGCGTCCTGGCGCTGGTCCGGATGGTTCAAACAATCGGCATCCGGGCGGGTCTTCAAGACGAGGCGGACGAGACGGCCTTGGCCGTCGCCGCGGCACTTGCGCGGCAATCCGAACCGGAGGGGCCGAGATTGTCCGCGACCGCCGCCGAAGTCGCCCTTGGCCGGTGGGATGCCGCCCGCCGCCGCTTCGTCGCCGCCAGTTCCAGCCCGAACGCGGTTGAAGTGACCGTTCGCGGGTCGCAAGCCGCGCGCGAAGTTGGCAGAGGATGGCTCTCTCGTATCGTGTCGCCGCCGCCAGCCGCCACAGCCACTTCGGCCGTTGCGGCGGTCCGCCCTCGCGACATCGTGTTTGTCGTCGATCTCTCCAGCGCGATGGCCGCCGAGTCGTTGGCGGCGGCCGAGCGGCTCCAATCGCGACAAGACAGCATTCAGGCAAACGACGCCGCAATCCTCCGCGGTCTTTATCAGGACATGGGCTATGAGTCGTTTCCCGGTCCGGACGAGCCGCTCGGCGCGCCGTGGGGCGCGAGTTGGGATGCCCTGGCGGCGGGGGACGGTCCGCTTTCCCATGCGGCAGTTCCCGCGAAGTATCGAATCGAGCCGGGTGATCCCATCTCCGTGCGACGGGAGAAGGCCTGCTCCGCGGTGATCGACCACCAGATTCTGAGGTTGATGCCCAGGGCGATGCCCGACCCGCAGCGCCCGGAGAACCGCCGCTATTGGGCGGCATATCTCGACGATCTGTCAGGATCAAAAGGAAGCGGGGCGAAAATCGGCTACGCCAGCTACTTGTGTTTCATGCTCCGTCGCGGACGAATCGAGCAAGCGCAGGGTCAGTACGTGCCCTTGTCGCAGCACAGCAGGCACTGCCCCTGGCACCTCGAACAGGTGGGCGGCGATTCGTTGCGGTTCCCACCCCGGGTCGAACCGATGCACCAGGTGCGCCGGGCGTTGGCCGAGGCGATTTGCTCGCTGGCAAAGCGGAACGGCAGCGCGGACGATCCGGCATCGAGAGACCGCGTGGCGATTGTGTCGCTCGATTGGCCCTCGGGCGCCGCACGCGTGCAGCAGACCCTGACGAGCGATTACGGTTCGGCCGTTCGCGCCTGCGCGCGGCTGCAACCGGTGGGCGTCAGCGGACCGTCAAGTCAACCGCAACCAGGCCTTCGCTTGGCGGATCAGCTTCTGCGCGAGGCGTCGGGCGGCATGTACGGGTGGCGCGGCGCCGAGAAGATGCTTGTTCTCGTGACTTCCGCGAGCACGGATTGCGCGCGAGGGGACGGTCCCTTGCAGGCGGAAACCCCGCCCCCGGATCACGTCGTTTGCATCGGCCAGGGCGATGCCCAGGTCCGTGGCGCGCTGGAGAGGATTATCAACGCGGCGCCCGTGGCCCTGGTTCGTTAGGACCGGCCGGAACGGCGCCAATCAGTTTGCCGCGCGCCGCAGATTCGAGAACAGGCGGGCGAAGTCCTTGCTGCCGACCTTGGGAAGCACGCGGCCGACGTGCATTTCCAGTTCGGGTGAACCAGCGTCGATAGCAATCGCTTCGCAAGTCCCGCTGCCGTTGGGCGCCCGTTTCACCTGCCCCCCGCAACCGGCCCGGTTCGATGCCTGCTCCTTCACCGCCGGTTCCGGGCGGCCGACGTAGCGATCAACGATCACTTCCTCTTCCTGGAAGTCTTCATTCAACAGGTCGACCGGGTCATGATAGACGAGATTCACCTCGGGAATGATCCTGCCGGCCGGCTCGAACTGGTCCGCGGGATCGTCGTGCAAACCGTCGAGCGTGTCGCTGAGCGCGTCGAGCTGCTGGTCGGATCGCCTGATCGCGTCTCCCGCGTCCGGGGCAACGCGAAGCACCGGCGGATTGCCGTCCGGCCGCGGAACCTCAACGCCGTCAGACTCGCTCATCGCGCAAGGTTCGCTCAAGGCTTGCCCGTCGTCCAGCTTGCCGAATTCAATGACCGTTTCGCGATCCTTCTGGGTGGCGGTGTGGCATGTTGCGGGCAGTTGCTGGAGTTCGGCCCAGGCTTCCTCGACGGTTTCACGTCTAACGGAGTCGTTGCCCGCGGCATAGGCGCGGAGCAAGGCGTGGTCGCAGAGCTGGTTGACCAGCCGGGGCACTCCATCGGTCGCCTTGTGGACCGCGTCGCAGGCATCCTGGGAAAACAGGTCTCTCGGCGCCGTCGATGCCGCGGTGATCTGCGCGCGGATGCACTCGCCCGTCTCCGTCCGGCTGAGCGCGTCGAGATAGCATCGGGCGACAATCCGTTGCGAAAACGATTCTAGTTTCGGGCTGGTCAGTTTTTCGTCGAGCACCGGCCCGCCCAGCAGGACCAGCCGGGCGCAAGGTTGGCCGTCGACCGAAAGGTTGGTCGTCATCCGCAGTTCGTCGAGCAATCGAAGCGGGAGCGAGTGGGCCTCGTCGACCAGCAGGAGCATCGGGCTTCTTCGTTCTTCGTCGCGGCTCAGGCAATCGAGCAGCACCAGTCGCAGCTCTCCTTCGTCCATTCCACGGAAGGGTCGCCGCAGGCCGTGGAGAATCGCTTGCAGCAGCGAGCGCCGCGACTCCAATCGGCCGCTCGCCAGTTGAACCACTCGCATCTGGCTGGCGAATTGTTCGGCCAGCATTTCTGCGAGCAGACTCTTGCCACACCCGGCCGGCCCAACCACAACTCCCACACCCTCGCCCCTCTGAATGCATCGAGCCAGAGTCTGCCGTGCATACTCGATGGCCGATGCGGGATAGTAGAATGTGGGCTGTGGAACGGATGGGAAAGGTCGACAAATAAATCCGAAAGAAGCCTCGTACATTGCCTAGCCTTCCTGGCTTGTGTATACGATGGGCGCGAGTCTCCGACGCGCGTTCCCCTGGGCGGGTCGACAAGGGGTGCCTTTCTTAGATTCGGCACATGCGCCTGCCACAATTCAATGGCATCGGAACGATCCCCGCGGCGACGGCGGGTTTTGGCCCCGCTTGCACGCCGCTTTGCGCTCGATCACGATGGATTGAGTTTGGGCAAGCGTCCCGCGGGCGAAGCAAACGGAAGTTGTGGGAGAACCTTGAGATGAAGGTCGGAGCGTTTACCAAGAGCTTCAAGGAGTGGGATATCCCGACGGTCTGCCGGCGTTTTCGCGAGATCGGCCTCGACGGGTTGGACCTTACGGTCCGCCGCGACGGCCACATCGAGCCCTCCGACGTCGCCGAGCGGCTCCCCGTGGCGGCCAGGTCGGTCCTCGAAGCGGGCTCGGAAATCCTTTTCATCACCACCGACATCACCGAGGCCACGCCGGAAGCGGAGCGGACGCTGTCGACCGCGGCCCGGCTGGGAATCACGCGTTTCAAGCTGGGCTACTATCGTTACAAGCCTTTTGGCGACCTGGCAGCACAACTGGATGCAACGCGGCGGCAGATCGGCGGCGTGATCCAGATGGCGAAGAAATTCGGCATCTTGCCCTGTGTCCATATTCACTCGGGCGCGTACCTCCCATCACACGGAACCCAGCTCCACCAGCTCATCAGCGAATATTCGCCCGACCAGGTCGGCGCCTATGTCGACATGCTCCACACGGTCTTGGAGGGCGGCGGCGATGGCTGGCGACAGGGGCTCGATCTGCTGGCGCCGTGGATCAAGTTGGTCGCCGTGAAGAATTTCCGCTGGGTCGAGGGCAATCGCGATAAGCACGGCCAGGTGCGCTGGAAGCACGTGGTGGTGCCGATCGCCGATGGAATCTCGCCGCTGCCCGACTACGTGGCAACGCTCAGGAAGATCGGCTACGACGGAATCTACTCGCTGCATAGCGAGTATCAGGGAAGTTCGAGTTTCGCGGATCTCGATGCGGAAGAATGCCTGAAGCAAACGGCCGCGGACCTGGCGTTTTTCCGGGGCTTGTTCGATTAGGCAAATCATTGATCACGGGCGATCATGTTCCGAGTGAAAATCTGCGGCATCACGAATGAAGAAGACGCAAGGGCCGCGGCCACCGCGGGCGCTGACGCCGTGGGGCTCAACTTCTATCAGGAGAGCCCCAGATTCCTCAACCCGGCAAGCGCGGAGGCGGTCGTCAGGGCCTTGCCCGCCGAGGTCGTGAAGGTCGGACTGTTCGTCAACTCCCCGGCTGAGGCGGTCATCGCCACCTTCCGCGCTTTGGGGCTGGACCTGGTCCAGATTCACGGCGATGAACCGCCCGAGTACCTCGCCGCGATGGGCGATCGGCCCGTGATGCGGGCGTTGCGGCTCGGCCCCTTGGGCCTCGCTCCGATCCTGGAGTATCTGGAGAATTGCCGGCGGCTTGGCTGCCTGCCGCGGTGGGTGTTGATCGATGCCTACCGGCCAGGCCGGTACGGCGGCACCGGCGCGACGTGCGACTGGACGGTTGTTCAGAAATATCCCGCGGCGCCGTGGCATCCGCCGCTCGTGCTCGCCGGCGGGCTGACCGCGGAGAACGTGGCCGAGGCAATTCATCGGGTCCGCCCGTCGGCTGTTGACACGGCCGGCGGAGTTGAGACCAGCCCGGGCAAGAAGGACGCCGGACTGGTTCGCCAATTTATCCAGAATGCGCGCCGTGCGTTCGAGTCGCTGCGCTAGGTACTCTCCTGGTTCCCAGGCTCCAGCTTCCCTGGTTCCCAGGCTCCAGATTCCCCTGGTTCCCAAGCTCCAGCTTGGGAACCTGCGCCCCCCACGACAAACGGCCCTCTCCTGGTTCCCAAGCTCCAGCTTGGGAACCTGCGCCCCCCACGACAAACGGCTCTTGCCACTGCCCGTTCGGGGCGCATCACGCCCCCCTGGCCAATCCAGCCTCAAGCCCGTAAGATCGAAGAGATGACAATTGAATCGACCGCTCCAGCGCGTGACCGAGGAGGTTTCCGTGTCGCAAGTTGAGACGAAAGTGCCGTACAAGGTGGTGGAGTGTTCTGCCGAGGAATTTGGGAAGCTCGCCGAGTTCGGCCACAAAGAGATCATGCTGGCGGAAAACGAGATGCCAGGGCTGATGGCGTTGCAGAAGCGGTACGGACCGCGGAAGCCGCTCCAGGGGGCGCGGATCGCCGGTTGCCTGCACATGACGATTCAGACGGCCGTGTTGATCAAGACGCTCCGGGCGCTCGGCGCCGAAATTACCTGGACGAGCTGCAATATCTACTCGACTCAGGATCACGCGGCGGTGGCGATTGCCGATCTGGGGGTGCCCGTATTCGCTTGGAAGGGCGAAACGTTGCAGGACTACTGGGACAATATTCTTACGCAAGTCGGCTCGTTTGAGGACGGCCGCGGTCCGACGATGCTGGTCGACGACGGCGGTGATCTGACGCTCTTGATTCACAAGGGGGTGGCGTACGAGAAGGCGGGGCGCGTGCCCGACGCCGAGTCCGTCTCGCATATCGAGGAGAAAGCCCTTCTGAGGACGCTCCAACGGAGCCTCGAGGAGGATCCTGCCCGGTTCACG
>JAMOAF010000340.1 GCA_023621895.1 Planctomycetota bacterium | reverse complement strand
GAGAACAACTCCAGAAAGTTGCGGCGGCCGTAGGCGTCTTCACCCTGCCTGCCCAGCCAGAGGATTCCCTCGTCGCAGGAGAGGATTTCTGTCGCGAGCATCCAGTCGACGAGCCGCTCGATCTCGCCGGGCGGCATGGCCGCGAAGGCGGGCACGCCGGCAATCCAGTCGAGCCAGCCGCGCCGGCCGATCCCGCGCTGCTGGAGCGCGAGGGCCATCAACTGCTGGGCCAGGACGTGGTAGGGCTCCGCCGGCGGCACGACCGGTTCGACGTAGCCTCCCGCCCAGAGATCGACCAGCCCGGCGGCCTGGACGAGCGCTTCGTCGCGGGTGGCCAGAAACAGGCAGTTGCGCGCCGCGCCCGCCCGCCGCCCCGTGCGGCCCATCCGCTACAAGAAGCTCGAGACCGTCGGCGGCGCGTCGATCTGGATCACTCGATCCAGGTCACCAACGTCAACGCCCAATTCCAGCGCGCTGGTGGCGACGATCACGCAGTTCTCGCGCGAGGCGAACGCCTCTTCCGCCTGCCGGCGCTGCTCCTGGCTGAGCGAGCTGTGCGTGACCAGCGCCGTGGTCTCGAGTTGCCGCAGCTCGGCGCCCAACTGCTCGGCGCGCGACCGGCTGTCGACGAACACCAGCCGCTTCTCGCCCCGGTGGAGCCGGGAGATCACGATCGCCGCGTTCTCGAGCGAACCGGTGTAGTCGAGCGTCACGTCGGCGTCGCCGGGCCGCTGGCCGAGCGGCAGGAAGACGCCGCGGCGGCCCCGGCAGGAGCCGGCCAGCCAGTCGATCAGCGCCGGCGGATTGCCCACCGTGGCCGAAAGGCCGATCCGCTGAATCTCGCGCCCCGCGAGCCGCGAAATCCGCTCCAGGACCGACAGCAGGTGCCAACCCCGATCGTCTCCTGCAAACGCGTGGATCTCGTCGACGATCACCACCCGCAGATTGCCGAACAGCCCTCGGGCGTCGATCCTCGCGGAAACCAGCATCACTTCCAGCGATTCGGGAGTCGTCAACAAGCAGTCGGGCGCGTCGCGGAGGATTTGCGCCCGGCGAGTCTGGGCCACGTCGCCGTGCCAGAGGGCCGAGCGCCGGCCGACCAGCCGGCAGTAGCGCTGCAAGCGGTGATCGAGGTTGTTCAGCAGCGCCTTGATCGGGCAGACGTAGAGCGTGCTCAGCGCCGGCCACCCTTCCGTGAGCATCCGCGAGATCGTCGGAAAAAACGCCGCCTCCGTCTTGCCGCCGGCGGTCGGCGCCACGCCGATCAGGTGCTCGCCGGCGAGAATCCGCGGAATCACCGCGTCTTGAAACGGCCGCAGCTCGCGCCAGCCGAGGCTGTTGACCACGTGGTGCTGAAGTGCCGGGTGGAGTTGTTCAAAGTTGCTCACAGCTCAAGCTCGATCTGGTCGACGCCGGCCGCGCCCATCGCCTGGCGTTCAATCCCCGTCAGCTCCGCCTCGTCGATCTTCAAAGCGTAGTGCGCGCGGGGATCGAAGTCGGCGAACTGGTCGATCCGGTCGAGCACGTCGGCCACGAGCTTCTTCAGGTAGATTCGCGGCGCGACGCCGACCTTGCCGCCCAGCTTTCCACCCACGGCCAGGGCCAGGTCGCGGACGAGCGCGTCGTCGCAGAGGCGGCCGATCCGCTCGGGCGCTGCGGCGTGCGACTGGTAGATGTCGCGGACCTTGCGGCCGACCATCGAGAGCCGCTCCAGGTCGAAGGCCGGCAGGCGAATCTGCACCGCCCGGGGGTTGTCGAATCGCGCGTCGGTCTGAAAATCGACGTGCAGGCGCTGGGCGAGCGGTTCCAGCCTTTGGACGCCCTGGTGGCCGTCGAAGAAGGCTGGGGTGCCGGTGATCACCAGGTAGAGTCCGGGAAACCGCCCCGAATCGACTTCGTCGATCCACTGCCTGAGGGCGTTCAGGCTCTTGTCGCGCACGTCGCCGCGGACCCGCTGGATCGTCTCCACCTCGTCGAGCACCAGGAGCATGCCCGCCTGGCCCGAATCGCGGAGCACGATCAGCACGCCCTGGAGGAAGCTGAGCGCGCCGAAATGATCGATGTCGCCCTTGACGCCGGCCAGCCGCTTGGCCGCGGCGGCGACGTTCGGCTGGCCCGACAGCCAGGCAAGGATCGCCTCGGCCGTCCCCGGATCGCCCTCGGCCCTGGCGCGGCGGTAGCCTCGCAAGGCCGCGCTGAACATCGGCGCGGCGCGGTTGACCTTTTCCAGCCGCTGCTCCAGAAGCTCGCCGGTCCGCTCGAGCAGCCTCGACTGGTCGCCCGGGTCGATCGTCCCCTCGGCGAGCACGTCTTCTTCCAGAGTGAAGAACCAGCCGTCGACGAGGTTGCGCATCGCCCCCCGCGGCGTGTCGGCCGTCGCCAGCCGTTCGGTCAAACGGCGATAGACAGTCTCCAGGCGGTGGAGCGGCGTCTCGGTCTCTGAAATCTGGACTTCCGAGGTGGCGAAGCCCATTTTCCGCGCCCGGTCGCCCAACCAGCGCGAAAAGAAGGTCTTGCCGCAGCCATACTCGCCGCGGACCGCCTTGAAGACGCTGCCGCCGGAGACGACCTTGCGAAGCTCCTCCTCCAGCGCCGCCTCGAACCGCTCCAACCCGACGGCCAACGCGTCGAGGCTGGTCCGCGGCACCGTGCCGCGGCGCAGGGCGTCGATGATCTCCTGCCTGCGCTGAGGGCTAATCATTCTTTTACTCCTGGTTCCCATCCACCACTGGTTCCCAAGCTCCAGCTTGGGAACCCACCTCTCCCACCAACCACCGCCCTCCATCACTCCGGCAGGCCAAACTGCCTGCAAAGCAACTGGCGATTCAGCTCGACCGTGTCGGAGGCTTCATCCCGGGTCAAGACCGCGTAGCCGTCGATGTTCAGCACCCGCTGGCTGACGGCCAACAGCCCGCGGAGCCGCAGCGGCGGATACTCGATCGCCCGAGCGAGCGCGGCCGAGGTGATCTTCCCGCCGCGGCTTTCGATCGCCGCGAGAAGGCGCGTGAACAGGTCGTCGGCCGGCACGGCCCGCCCGGCCAGCGCCTTCTGCGCCGCGAAGGCCGGCGAGGCCGCGAGCGCCTCGATCCAGTCCGCCGCCGGCTCGGCCGCGCCCGAATCCTCTCCTTCGCCGCCCAGATCGAACAGCAGCCCCGACCAGGCCCGGCGGGCCGGCCTGGTTCCCGGCCGCTCTTCGGCCTCGGCGGCCGGGCGGAGCGGTTCGTCCCACCAGTCGGGCGTCTCCACCGCCGCCTCCGTCCAACCGGCCGGGTACGACTCGCCGGCGTAGAGAACAGCGATCGGCACGACCATCTCCTGCGGGCTGATGCCGCCGTGGTAACCATTCTTCTTCAGCCCATAGCGAATCCGCTCGCTCCAGGCCGCGATCAGCGCGCTCGATTCGACCGCCACGCGCCCGCCGCCGATCCGCAGCTCGCCCTCCTCCGCTCGGCCATCGCCGCTCCGCCACCGCTCGCCCCCTTCGTGCAGCCTGGCCGTGGTCTTGCAGTCGAGCACGTGGCCGTGGTCGCTGACGATCACCAGCGCGCGGTGCGCGATCCGCGCCTCGTGCAGCAAGGCCGGCAACCCCTTGATTTCGTCGCGCGACCAGCGGGTGTCGATCTGTTCGCCTTTCAGCAGGTGATCGTCCACGGCGTTGATCACCACCCCGACGATCCGCCGCTCGGGCGAACCGATCGCGCTGCGGACCGCGCCGGCCAGGCTGGCCTGGTCGATCTCCTGGACGGCCAGCTTGTGAAACAACAGCGGCGGCGCCCCGGCCCGCGACTGGGCCGCCAGCGCCGGATGCTGTTCGAACCCGGCCTGCTCCTGCGACTGGCCGCCCGGCAGCAGCCTCCCGCAAAACAGGCTCGCCCGAGAAATCTCCGTGACGCTGGGGATCGCCGCCAATCCCGGCCGGCTCGCGCCGCGGCCCTCCTCCGCCAGGGCGACCCAGCCGTGCCGCGTGATGTCATCGACGAGTTCCCGATAAACGGCCGCGCTCATGCCGTCGATCAAGATCAAGAGCACCGGCGCGGCCGCGGCCAGCGGAGCGACGACCGTCTCGAGGATTTTTTCCACCGGCACGACCCCATCGCCGGTCGAGCCGGCCTCGGTCCAGTCTTTGAGCAACCTGGCGAACCGCTCGGCCTGCTTTTCGCGGACCTCGGTCACCCGCTCGAAAAGCTTCCCATAAGCCTCCGACAGTTCGCGCACCGGATCGCCGGAACGCAGCGCGAGCCGCGCCCAATCGACAAAGCCGCCCTCGGCAAGCTGATCGGCGGCCGCCTCGGCCAGCGACCCCGGTTCCGCGCCGCCGCCGACCGCGCCGAGCCAGCGGACCAGCCGCACGGCCATGTCGATCCGCTCGAGCCGCCGCCGCTCCCGCGCGGCCGCATCGTGGTTGACGATCTCCTGCCGCGACTCTTCCAGCCCGCGGAGGTCGTCCAGCGAGTCCCTGTCGACCATTTCGGTTAGCCGGCCGCCGAACTCCGCCAGCCGCTGGTCGAACCCCAGGGGCGAGGTGCCGCTCAGGTGGGCGAACGGCTCGGCGCCGACCTCGCGGAGAATCTCGTCGGCCCGGTCGAGCTGCTGCCGCTTGACCCGCGGATCGGTCAATTGCAGCCTCACGACCTCGGTCGCCGCGGCGCTCCACCGGGCGAGCGCGGCCGGCTCGGGCGACCTGCCGCCGAGATAGCGCTCTTCGAGTCGGCCGGCCGCCTTCTCCAGCTTGCCGGCGGCGCGCGGATGAAAAATCACCCCCGCCGCAAGCCCGATCGGCAAGGCGTCGGGCCGGCGATTGCCCGCGACGCATTCCAGCACGATCAAAGCCGCCGGTCCGGCCGCGTCGGCCAGCCACTCGGCCGCAGCCTGGCGAAACTCCGGCAGCGCAGCGTGAAACCGCCGCACGTTCCCCTCGTCGATCGACCATTTCAACACGGCCAACAGGTCGGGCCGGTCGCCGGCCAGGCCGAGCGCCCGCTCCAGCAGAATCGACCAGGCCCGCTCCGCGTCGAGAAACCCGCCGGGGGCCGGTGGGAACTGCTCCGCGCCGACCAGTTCCATGAGCAGGTCGGCGATCCAGTTTTGCCGCCCGATCCGCGGGTCGATCGACGTGGCCCTCAGCAGCGACTTGACAATCTGCCAGCGGTCGATCGGGATCAGCCTTCGCCGAGCCAGCCGCATCAACACGTCTTCGCCCAGGTCGCGATCCTCCAGCTCGGTGATCAGCACCTTGATGGCTTCGCCCGAATCTTCGCGAAGCGCGATCCGCATCGCCAGCGGCGAGTCGCATTGCTCGACCAGGTAGGTCTCCTCGCCGTCGTGTTTGAGCCGCTCGCCGGTCCAGCGGCCCGAGGCGCGGATGCCGATCACGCGCGCCTTGGGAACCTTCTGGCGAATCGCGGCAACTTGGGCCTTGATTTGGGTAAATGTGGGAACCATGGGAATAGCTATCAGCTTTCAGCAGTCAGCAGTCAGGAGTCAGGAGTCAGGAGTCAGGAGTCAGTTTTCGGTTTTCAGTTTTCCGCTCTTGAACATTGGCCATTGAAAATTGAACCTTGAGAATTACTCTTCTTCGATTTGCCACCGCAGGCTGACGCGGAGACGCTGGTTTGCCGAGAGTTTTTCTTGTAGTTGGTTTAGCTGCCGGATTGCCTCGGCGGCGCCTTGGGCCTGCGTGCTGCCGTGGTCGATAATCGTTGTCGCCGAGCGAGACGGGATGGGCGGCGGGGCTGCGACGGGCGCGGGCGGTGCGGGTGGCGGTGGGGGTGTTTCCGGGGGGATCGTTTTTGTCAAAAGCCGGAGGGCTTGGGATTGGGCGGCTTTTAGGGCGGGGGCGAGCTGCGTGACGTGTTCGTCGCTCGAAAGGGCTTGGGCCACCGCGGCGCGGATCGAACTGGCCGCCTCGCGGCGCTGGTCGGCGAGCCGGCCGGCGGTTTCGAAAATCTCCCAGTTAGTTCCCTCGAGCGTCCCGCCGAGCTCGGCGGCCTTGCCGAGGCACTCGCCCATGGCCGATTGGCTGGTCTCGATCCGCGCTTGGGCGAGCACCTCGACCACGGCCGCTTCGTCCGACGACTTGACCAGCTCGACCAGTTCGAGCGTCGCCGCGGCGGTCTTCGCGCGGTCCGCGCCGGCGGGATCGAGGCCCATCGCTTCGAGGCACTCGCGGAGCCTGCGGAAGTATTCATGGCACGCCACGCTCGCGGCGGCCGCCTTCTTGCGCACCTCGGCGGCCAGCGCGGCGACGTTGCTCGCCTTCAACAGCGGCGAGGCGGCCACGCCGAAGATGCCGCCCGCGCGGTCAACCGCCGCCTCCCAGGCCGGCTCGCCGGGCAGATGCTCCTCGCAGAGCTCGACGTCGTCCGGCAGGCTCGCCAGCGCGGGCTGGAACGGCCCGCCGTGCCGCCGGAACGTCCGCCCGGTCTGCTCGGCAAATGCCAGGATCACCAGGTTCTCCGCCTCCCTGGCGAGGCCCATCGGCTTGGGCAGATCGATCCATTTGCGGAGCTGGCCGGCGGTCATCGGGCTGCCGGTCTCCGCGGCCTTCTTCGTGAAGTGGGTCTTCCAATGCTGTTCGAGCACGAAATGGGTCGCCTCGTGGGCCATCGTGCCGACCAGGAGCGGATTGGCGATCTGCCGGACCAGCGCGCGGAGCGGCTTTTCCACCGGCGCGCGGCCGTCCTTGGCCCCGGCCGCCTCGGCAACCACTTCGAAGACCTTCTTCAGGTTGCCGATCTTCACCTCGGCTTCAAAGTCCGGCGCGGCCGGAAACTCGCTCGCCAGCGCCTGGCCGAGCAGATCGTGCATCGCCCCGGCCAGGTCGGCGGCGACCGGCGGCCGCGGTTCGAACCCCTGCCAGAGCGAGACGAAGCGCTCGCCCAGCTCCAGCTCGTGGCTCGTATCGAGCGAGCCGGGGATCGACGCGTCGAGCCCGTAGGCCGCCTCGAGATGGGCGCCGACCCGCTGCCGGAGCACGCTCCGCTGGTTCTCCAAGAGGGCCCTGGCCGCCTGGCGGTCTTGGGGCGAAAGGTGGTTCGAATACTGGCCGAACCGCTCGCCGGTGAGCACGTGCTCCAGCACGACGAGCAGCCCGAGGTCCTTCCTCGCCTCGGCGCTGAAGAAGGCCGGCATCCAGCAGAGCGTCTTGGCGCCGGGGTGGTTCTCGCGGAACTGCTGGAGCTTGCTGAGGTCGTCTCTCGGCCCGTGCCCCGACTCGTCGAAGGGGAAGTCGATCACCAGCTTCCAGCAGTCGCCCTCGTTCTCCAGCGACGAGGCGGGCAGGTCGCGGATGTTCTTGAACAGCACCAGGGCCGACCGCCTGGTGTTCTTCCACAAGAACTCGTGCGGCAGCTCGTACTCGTCCTCCCCCTCGATGCCAAGCTGCTCGAAGAGAATCTGGCGGACGCGGCGGATGCGATTGCCCTGGTTGTCCTCGCGCCGCGCCTGCTCGATGATGCCGTCGGTGTCGACGCCGGAAAGCTGGAGCGTGATCGCCGGATTGGCGCCCTCGCCGATGCGGATTTCGCCGACGCTCGCGGCCCACTGGCGGCAGCGGCGGAGCACTTCCTGCCCTTCGCGCCCAGGGATCGGCGTGCGGATCGTCCCGTGGTTGAGCGCGGCGAGCCGCTCGGCGGTCAGGCCGCGGAGCGACTCGACCTCCGGCACGAGCGCCGCCAAGAGCAGCGTCTTGATCAGCCGGTCGTCGTTGCGAAACGCCGCCCGGCGCGGATCGCCCTCGGCCAGCTTCTCGATCTCCTCCTTGCGGCCATGCTGCTTCTCCAGCAGGGGGAGCAGTTTTTGATGGTAGAGCCGCTTGGCGTTGTCGAAGTGGATCGCCATCTCCTGGCTGAAGGCCTCGTCGCCGTGCGCGACGACGTCGAACAGGTCGCCGACCGGCACCAGGTCGCCGACGCGGAGCGTTTCCCGCTGGTCCGAGAGCAATTGCACCATCACCTTCAGCGCCGTCCGCTCGCGCTGCAAGACGCTCGAGACGGCGATCAGCGTCTGCACCAGCGCCGGGCTGAAGGGGTAGACCATGCGGAACATCCGCCGGTCGCCCGCGGTCGTCAGCAGCGTGTTCATCACCGCTTCGCGGACTTTGGCCGTCTGCTCGAAGGCCGCGTCGAGCTCCCCGCGCGCGGACGGGCTCTTGCACTTGAGCACCCGCTTCTCGGCGATCGCCGGCAGGTTGCGGTCTTCGAGCGTGATCTTGTGGAACCGGCCCTCCCAGTGCTTCAGCGCATCGCCGAAATTCACCCGCTCGGCCCCCGGCACCCCGTCGCCGACCAGCTCGCTCAGGTCGCGCTGCCGGGCGACGAAGCTGACGATCGGGGCCGGCCGGTCCGGCGTCTGGGCCTCGACCAGCTTGGCCAGCTTCTGGCCCTCCTGGTGAACGAACTTCAGGTCGGCCGCGCGGCTGGCCAGCCAGAGGATCAGCTCGTCGAGAAACAGGATCAGCCCGTCGTAGCCGAGCGCGGCCGCGTGCCGGCTGATCACCGACAGGCCCTTGTCGAGCGGCAGGAAGGCCTCGCCGCGCCCGCCGGCCTGCGTGTCGTACGACCCGAAATACCGGCCCACCAGCACGCTGATCAATTGCGACCGCTCCTCCGAGCCGGGCTCGGCGAGCACCGCGGTTTCGAACCGCTCGCCGGTCCAGCCGGCGTCCAGCTCGCCCCAGGGGCCGCCGGCCCCCTCGTTCAATTTCCCGAAGAACTGCTCGTCGCCGATCTGCCGGCGGAGGTTCTCGGCGTCGCGGAACAGGCCCTCGGCCAGGTACACGCCCGGCAGCGGCGCCGCCGGGTGGGTCCGGCGGATGAAGTCGGCATAGCCGCCGAGAATGCCCGACTCCATGTCGTGCGCGCCGAGCATGTGGTAAGGCACGAGCAACACCCGCTTGCCGCTGATCCAGGCGTTGTGCCGGGAGACCACGCCGGCCAGCTCGGGGATCGCCCGGGCGGCCGTGTTGCCCTCCAGGATCAGGTGGACGACCGCCATGAAATGGCTCTTTCCGCTGCCGAAACTGCCGTGCAGGTAGGCGGCCTTGCTCGTGGTCGACTCCAGCGCGCTGCGGACGAACGCCAAGGCGTCGTCGAACGCCTCCCCCAGCTCCGGCGTGACGACGTAGTCGCGCAACGTCTCGTCCGCCCGGCGAACGCCCTCGGCAAGTTTCAGCACGTAGTCGCCGGTCTGGACGCGCTCGGGAATGTTGATCAGGTCTTTTAGTAGGGTCATGGTGGGTAGGGGGCAGGGTTCGGGGTTCAGGGTTCAGGGTTCAGGGTTCAGGGTTCAGGGTTCAGGGTTCGGGGTTCGGGGTTCAGGGTTCGGGGTTCAGGGTTCAGG